>JAEWNN010000026.1 GCA_023457035.1 Verrucomicrobiota bacterium | reverse complement strand
AACCTCAACGACCTCTCGGGCATCATCGTGGATGAGGCCTACAAACTGCACGCCGATCTCGGGCCCGGCCTCCTCGAAACCGTCTATGAAGTCCTCCTCTGTCACCGTCTCGAACGCCGCGGCTTGCGCGTCAGTCGTCAGGTGTCGGTGCCGATCCGTTACGATGGCATCGAATTCGAGGAAGGCTTCCGCGCCGACCTTATCGTCGAGAATGCGGTCATCGTCGAATTGAAGTCCGTCGAGCAGAACCTTCCCGTACACGGGAAACAGCTTCTCACCCACCTTCGGCTCGCCGACAAGCGGCTCGGCCTCCTGATCAACTTCGGCCTCGTCCTCTTCAAGGATGGTATCAAACGCGTGGCCAACCATCTGCAATCGACCGATACCCTCTCCGAGGCGGCTCGCCCCGAGTAGCCTCACCTTGGAAATGGACGGCCACTCTCCGTCTCCACGGTCTCCGCGCCTCCGCGTGAGCCCCTTCCGGAGTCGGACCCAATCGTTGCGCACGCAGAGTCGCGGAGAACGCGGGGTGGTCAGCCCAAGGATCGGTACAGATTGCACATTGCCCTACCTCTGCGCCCCTCGATCCCCGATCCATTCAAAAGGGGATGGACAATTTGCCCCCCCCCTTTGCCTCCGCCGAAACCCGAACCATCGGGGTAAGTACAATCCGTACATACCCATCGGCGATGCCGCCACGACCGAGATCGCCCGCCAGACCGATGCCCAAGGTTTCCCGCCCAACCGCCGCGCCGCCGTCGAGGGCGGCACCGTGGCCGGCAACGCCCGCCGCGAGCTGGAGACGAAATCCGGCCGCAAAGTCGTGACCCGCGAGAACTACCTCGAAGCCCCTGAGTCGAAGTAGCGCCTGAAGTGAGCGCCCCGTAGCTGGACGACACCGTCGTTCAGCCGCCCGGCGCCTCCGCCCGCCGTCGTAGCGATGCGCGTAAGCGCATCGACTCCGCGCCTCGCCCCGTCGCTGGACGACGCAGTCGTTCAGCCGCTGCGTTCCCCCGTAGAATCCCCGCCATCGTTTCTCCCCAGTCTGCCCCCACCAATGTCCGGCCCCTAGGGGCAGAGTCTCGCGCATGCCGGACGATGACGAACATCCCATCACGCTCGCCGACTGGCTCGTCCCGGGCTGGGCCGACTTCTCGCGCCAGCGGTGGTTCAGCTGCTTCTGCGGTGCCATTGGACCGCTCCTCTGGCTGTCTCAGGGCCACTGGCTGCTGGCATTGCTCCTGCATTTGCTGTTCGCGATCGACGCCGTGCGGTCGAAGAAAAGGTGACACAACGCAGGCGCAATGCTCCCCATGACCGACACCGAAATCGCCCACCTGCTCGAAGCGGTGAAGGCGCACCAGATCACCGCCCGCGAAGCGATCCGTCGACTGGTCGCCACCGGCCACAACGAGGGACTCGCTGCCGAACTGGTTCTCATCGCGCTCGGTGGCAGCGACGTCGTCGAAATCGGTGCGGATGGAGTGGCCCGCTACCTCTCCGGCCGCACCGTGGCCGAGGTCCAAGCTGACATGGTCCGCAACGATCCTGTCGCCTGAGCCATCGCGCCGGCCTGTCCCGTAGCGATGCGCGTGAGCGCATCGACTCCGCGCGCTCCGCGCCTCCGCGTGAGCCACCGCCCGAAACCGAACCCAATCCATCCTCACGCGGAGCCGCGGAGGACGCAGAGTCGAATCACCTCAGAAGCAGACACTGGCCTGTCCGCATCGTGGCATCGGCCAGCCCAAGGATAGGTACAGCTTGTACATAGCCCCGCCTCCATCGCACGTTTGACCGACACCGCCCCGCCGCTAGCCTGCCCCCATGACCGCGACTGCCCTCCTTGATCTCAAGCAACGCCTCGCGCGCCTCTCCGAGGCGCAGCGGCGCGATGTCTCGGCCTTCCTGATCCGCCTCGGCCAAGAGACGCCCGCTTGGAAGAGAGAGACGGCCAAGCGCCTCGACGAAATGGCCAGCGGCAAACAGGTCAGCGTTGCGCAGCTCCGCAAGCAGCTCGGTCATGCCTGAGCGCTCGTTCTACACGAGTCATCTCTCCACCACGGCCGCGGCATTCGTGGTCAGTCTGACCAAGCGCAAACAGCTCGCTGTCCTCGATCTGGCCGATCAGCTCGCCCGTCACCCTTTCCGCGTCGGCGACTATCGCATGGACGACGCATCCGGTCGCACCACGGAGAATCTGCTGATCGACGGCTTCCTTTTCACCTACTGGGTCGATCATGCCGCGCGGGAAGTGCGCATCGTCGAGATCGTGAAGGTCTGAGCTGGCGCCCCGCCGCCGCGCCCGCCGCGGCGACACCAAGGGCACCTTCCTGCGGTAGGTCGCTGCTTCAGCACGACCCAGCCGGTTCCGCCCTCACGCCAGTCTCCAGCATCACACCGAACCGGTCGCCCTGAAGGGACGACCGACCTCCGAACCACCCGCCACCGGCCTCCGTCAACCCGCGCCATCCGCCACGCTACAACTCCATCGCTTGCCAGTCCAGGCGGTCGCGGCATCGTCCCGAACGATGAGCACCGCCGAGATTCTCGCCCGCCTCTCGCAGTTGTCGCCCGATGAGCGCGCCCAGATCCGCGAGCGTCTCGACGCCCTCGACGATGCCGTGTTGGAGCTCTCGCCGGCGGAACGCCGACTGGTCGCCGAGCGGGTTGCTGCGCACTACCGCAACCCGGCCGCAGGTACCACCTGGGCGGTGGCGGAGGCGGATATCCGACAGGAACTCGGGCTGTGAGCCGCGCCGAGCAGATCGTGGTCTTCGCCCTCCTCCACGACAAACGCAACCACCGCCTCTGGCACGAGCGGTTGCCCTGAGCCCGCCATTGCCCGCCCCCGTTCCTGCTTCCCTGATTTCCACATTCTCCGTCTCACCAGCTCTCCTCTCCGCCCCTCCGCAATCCGCATTCCGAAATCTCGAAGATTCTCCCGCACGGGAGAACGCAATCTCCGTTCCGCCTCCGCCCAATCGCAAATCGGCAATCCCCAATCGAAAGTCCCATGGGCCTCACGATCCACTACTCGCTCCGCCTCGCCACCCGCTCCGCCGCCGTGGCCGAGCGCACCGTGCGTGAGCTCCACGCCGGCGCCACGCGCCTCGCCCAGCGCCGCGGGCTGGGCGGAGTCGGGCCGGTCATCCCGCTGGCGGAGACGGGCATGCACGCCAGTCGCTACGTGCTCGTGCGCCGCCGCGGCTACCTCGACTCAATCGATGTCCATCCCGCCGCCGGCTGGTGCTTCACCGTCGCCATCGGCGAAGGTTGCGAGCCGGCCACCTTCGGCCTCGGTCTGTATCCGGCCTTCGTGGCCGACGGTGCCCGCCGCCGCCGCACCGGCTTCGGCGGTGCGTGGACCTTCGGCGCCTTCTGCAAGACCCAGTACGCCAGCTGCCGCGGCGCCGAGCACCTCGTGCGCTGCCACGCCGCCGTGATCGATCTGATCCTGCTCTGGAAGAACGCCGGCGCCACAGTGACAATCTCCGACGAGGCCGAGTACTGGCCCGGTCGCGATCCGCGCCTCCTGCTGGAACGCACCGAGTCGTTGAACCAGTTCGTCGCCGCCCTCGCCGGCGCCACAAAAGATGCCGCCGACTCCGCCGACGGCCCACCGGTGCAGTCTCCGATCTTCGCGCATCCGCGTTTCGAGCACCTCGAAGCCGAGGGGGCGGAGAAACACGGTCCGATGCTCGGCCAAGTGCGCGCCGCCCTGGACGCCCTGCCCGGCACGGCTCGACCGGAGTAGCGCGCTGCGCCTGGCTCCGCGCATCTCCCCTCCGCGTGCTCCGCGCCTCCGCGTGAGACCCGCTCCGAAACAAGATCCGATCCAACCTCACGCGGAGCCGCAGAGAACGCAGAGTCGATCCACCCCCAAGCAGACACTGGCCTGTCGGCACGGCGACATCTGCGCCGACTCCCCAACCGCGAAGCCCATTCCTGCTGTCCGCCTCCGCGCTCTCCGCGCCTCCGCGTGCGCCCCTTCCGGAACCATACCCATTCCCATCTCACGCGGAGCCGCGGAGTACGCAGAGGAGATCCACCAAAAGCAGACACAAAGTCTGTCGGCACGGCGGCATCTGCGCCTGTCCCCCTACCGCGAAGCCCCACTCCTGCCGTCCGTCTCCGCGATCTCCGCGCCTCCGCGTGAGACCCTTCCGGAACCATACCCATTCCCACCGCACGCGGAGCCGCAGAGAACGCGGAGACAATCTCGATTCGCCGCACGGCGGACGCACACTCGGCCGAACTCGCCTACCATCCACCGGCAACAGTCCACCGCCCACCGGCTACCGGCAACCGTCCACCGTCTACCTTCCACCGTTCACCGACCACCGATGAAACCCCTCTTCGACCTCGCCACCGCACTCACCCACCTGCGCGCGGCCGACCCCAAACTCGCGGACGTGATCGACCGCGCCCGCCGCTGCGATCTGGCCCCGCAACGCCTCCGCAGCCTCTTCGACGTGCTCCTGCGCGCCATCGTGTACCAGCAGCTCAACGGCAAGGCCGCCGCCTCGATCCTCGCCCGCGTCGAGGCACTGTTTCCGGAGAACCGCCCCACGCCCGCCGCCCTGCTCGCCCTCCCCGACGAGCCGCTCCGCGCCGCCGGGCTCTCCCGCAACAAGCTCGCCGCCATCCGCGATCTCGCCGCCAAGTGCGCCGGCGGCACCGTGCCCACGCCCACCGCGGCGCGGAAGCTTTCCGACGCCGAGCTCATCACGCGTCTCACCGCCGTGCGCGGCATCGGCCCGTGGACCGTGCACATGCTGCTCATGTTCAACCTCGGCCGGCCCGACGTGCTGCCCACCGGCGACTTCGGCGTGCGTGAAGGTTTCCGGAAACTCCACCGCCAGCGCCGCCAGCCCACGCCCGCCGAGCTCGAGAAGTTCGCGCGCCGCTGGGCGCCGTACCGCTCCGTCGCCGCGTGGTACCTCTGGCGCGTGCACGAGCTCGAGCTGCCCACGCGCAGGTGAGCCCGAGGGGTTGGGGCCGAGAGACACCAGACCGCCGGCATTCTGCCGTTCGGCAGAACAGCGCCACCTTGCCTCGCCGTGGCGCACTGTGCTGTGCAGCAGCGCTGCCTGCGATCCCGCGTCCCGCAGCACCGTGCCGAACCACTTCAAGATCGGAGGGATCGGAATGCAGACATCGACATTTCGGCCGATAACAAGGGTTCCGATCACGTGCTCTTCCCTCGTCGTCACTCTCCTGCCGCCAACCGGCGCGGCCGCCTCCGGCGTCTGCTCCGCCCTGCGGTGCTGTTGCTCGGCGGCCTCGGAGTGCTCACCACCGCCGGCGTGGACGCGGGGCCCGCCCTTCTTGCGGCCGACGCGGTTCGCCAGGGGCCCACGAGTGCGATCGGTGCACCGGCGCCGGCCCGTCTGCGGGGCATCGTCACGTTCGCACATCCCTCCGAGCCGCTCCTGTTTCTGCACGATGGCACCGGCCAGGTTGCGGTGGAGTTGGCGGACAACGACACGCCTCGGCCCCGCCCCGGCGATGTGCTCACCCTCGCCGGTCTGGTCGCACCCGGTCCGCGCCAGCCCCACGTTCTGGCCCATCGTCTCGCCCCCGAGGGCAACGCCCCCTTGCCGTTCGCGCCCGAGATCGCCTACCCGCAGGCCCTCGCCCCCGAGCGGGAGAACCAGTGGGTGCGCCTCCGCGGTCGCTTGCTGCGCAGCGAATCCTTGCGCGACTGGCAACGGCTCACCCTCGGCACCCCACAGGGCGAGTTCAGCGTGAGCATTCCCTCCGCCACCCGGCTCGAGGCGCCGGAGGGCACCGACTTGGAGGTCCGCGGCGTCTGCCGGCACTGGACCCCCGCCGGGAGCGACGCCATCGCCGGCTTCTTCCTTTTCACCCCATCGCTGGCCGAGGTGCGGATCCGCTCCACCGCCGCCCCCCCCACCGTCCCCCCCTTGACCCGGAGCGAGCAGGTGCGCCAACTCCCGACCGGCGCGGGTGGTGCCGGCCACCCGGTCGAGTTGCGCGGGGTCGTCACCTTCACCCATCACGACTCGCGGCTGTTCTATCTGCACGACGACACAGGCGGCGTGCTCGTCTGGCCCGAGGCGGGCGACGCGCCGCTGCCCATCGTAGGCGCGACCGTGGCGGTGCAGGGGTGCACCAGCGCCGGCCACCCCTCCACCGGCATTCGCGCCCTCCGCATCGAGGTGACGGGGACCCAGCCGCTGCCGCCACCGCGGCCCATCAGCCTCAGCGACGCGCTCGCCGGCGCGGAGGACGCCCAGTGGGTCGAGATGCGCGGTCGCCTGCGCCAAGTCGATTCGCTCGGCGGCTGGTTGCGCCTCTTCCTCACGACCGCCGCCGGCGAGATCACCGTCAGCATCCCGCAGTCCGCCCCGCTCACGGCCGAGGCGGGCGCCTACGTGGCGGTCCGCGGCGTCTGCCAGTCCTGGCTAAATGCACACAACCGCATCGGTGGTTTCTTCCTCTACTCGCCCTCGACCGCCGAACTCGCCGTGGTCGCGCCGCCGCCGCCCGACCCGTTTGCCGTGCCCGAGGAGTCGATCGCCAACCTCGCCCGCTACCGCCCCGAGACGCTGGAGCTGCAGCAGGTCC
Organism: Verrucomicrobiota bacterium; assembly: GCA_023457035.1. Taxonomy (GTDB): domain Bacteria; phylum Verrucomicrobiota; class Verrucomicrobiia; order Opitutales; family Opitutaceae; genus CAJCBL01. The sequence goes on along the minus strand of JAEWNN010000026.1, from coordinate 13,414 downwards.
GCGTGCGCGGCACCGTGCTGCTCCACCGGCCGGGGCACTCCGTCGTGATCCAGAACGACACCGGCGTGGTGCGCGCCTTCGGCCACGAGCCGGACCCGCTCCAACCGGGCGACCGGATCGAGGTCGCAGGGGTGCCCGGTCGCAGCGCCGGCCGCGCCGTGCTGCGTGGCGCCGTGTTCCGCCGCCTCGATCCCGGCCCCGCCCCGGTGCCGCAGAGGCTTCCCGCCCGGCCGAGGGTCGACACCGCGCTCGACCAGCGGCTCGTCGCCCTCTCCGGCCGGCTCACCCATCTCACGGTGCGCCGCGGCGACACGCGCCTGTTGCTCGACGCCGGCGGCATGCCCGTCGATGTCGTATTCCCGGGCGCGTTGCCCCTCGTCAACGAAGGCCGGTTGCGCCTCGGCGCCCGTCTCGGCGTCACCGGCCTCTACTTGCTCGAATACGACCAGGACGACGAGCCCACGGCCTTCTCGGTCCACCTGCGCACGCCCGCCGATCTCGTCGTCGAGGCCCATCCTCCATGGTGGACCACCGGCCGCGCCCTCACCGCGCTCGGGGCGATCGGGTTCTGCCTCGCCGCGGGGATGGTGTGGGTGGTCGTGTTGCGTCGCCAGCTTGAGCGGCAGACCGCCATCGCCCGCGAGCAGCTCGCCCGCCAAGCCGCGCTGGATGCGCGCCACCGCGAGATCGTCGAGAACGCCAGCGACCTCATCTTCTCCACCGACCTCACCGGGCGGCTCCTCTCCTGCAACCCCGCCGGCGAACGCCTGACCGGCCGTTCCGCCGCGGAGCCGCTCGCACTCGGGGACCTGCTCACCACGCCCGAGTCCGTGGCGTTGTTTCTCGACCAGGCCCGGCAACCCGTCGCCGCCCCCGCCCTGCATTTCGAGGCCCGGTTGCGCACGGCCACCGGGGCGCCAATCCCGATGGAGATCAGCGCGCGCCCCATCCGCGAGGGCGGCCGCGTGACCGGCCTGCTCGGTATCGCCCGTGACATCACCGCCCGCAAGCAGATGGAGGAGCTTCATCGCCAGTTGCAGACGGCCGAGAGTCTCGGCCGCATGGCGGCCGCCATCGCGCACCATTTCAACAACCAGATCCAGACCGTGCTCATGGGCCTGGAGATGGTGCGGCTCGAGATCCCCCACAGCCCGTCCTCCCACGAGATCCTCGCCGCGGCCGACCGCTCCGCCCGCCAGGCCGCGGAGATCGGGTCGCTGATGCTCACCTATCTCGGGCAGTCCGACGGCAACCGCGAAGAGTTGGATCTCACCGCCGCCTGCCGCCCCGCCGTGGCGCAGTTCCGCGGCCGGTTGCCGGCCGGCGCCACGCTCGCCGTCGACCTGCCCGAGAGCGGCCCGCGCGTCGCCGCCGATGCCGCCCAGATCCGGCGCGCGCTGCTCTGCCTGCTCGCCAACGCCGCGGAGGCCCTGCCCGCCGCCGGCGGCGAGATCGGCGTGGCGGTCGCCACCGTCACCGCCGATACGATACCCGCGTCGCACCGGGTCCCGCTCGAGTTCGCACCGCGGGTCCCGCACTACGCCTGCCTGAGCGTGGCGGACGACGGCATCGGCATCGGCGAACGCGACCTGGAGCGGATCTTCGATCCGTTCTTCACCACCAAATTCCACGGGCGCGGCACCGGACTGGCGGTCGTGCTCGGCATCGCGCGCGCCCACGACGGCGCCGTCGTGGTCGAGAGCCGGCCCGGGGCGGGTAGCCGTTTCCGGTTCTACCTGCCGCAGTGTGACGCCGCCCGCGGTTGAGCTTGGGGGCCGGACTCCGCCCGCGTTTCGTTTCCGCGCCAAAACGGTAAACCACGCCGCGTCTGGTCCGATAACCGGAGCAGCGATGCCCCACATCTACGCCCACCGAACCACCGTACCCAAGACGATGCGGGCGCTGGCGAAGACCGCCGCCGCGCCGGGCCTCAAGCTCATCGAAGCCCTTGTGCCCGCCCCCGGTCCCGGCGAGGTCCTGGTCCGCGTGAAACGCACCGCCCTGAGCGCCGCCGCCGCCTCGGTCGACCGGTGGGATCCCTGGGCCCAGCGCACCGTGCGCCCACCGGTGATCGTCGGCCACGAGTTCGTCGGGCTCGTCGCCAGCGTCGGCCCGGGGGTCACCGATTTCCATCTCGGCGACTGCGTGGTCGGCGAACCCTGCGTGGCCTGCGGCACCTGCCGCCATTGCCTCGCCGGCCACCACCACCGCTGCGCCTCCGCCCGCCGCCTCGGCCAGGATCGCGACGGCGCCTTCGCCGACTACGTCTGCCTGCCGCAGGGCGCGGTCTGGCACGCCGACCCGCGCCTCCCGCTCGACATCCTCGCCTGCTTCGTGCCCCTCGGTCAGGCGGTGCGCATCGCGCGCCGTTTCGACCTGCTCGGCGCCCAGGTGCTGATCGCGGGCACGGGCGCCCAGGGATGCATGGCCGCCACGATCGCCAAGTACGCCGGCGCCCGCAACGTCGTCGTCGCCGACGCCCATCCCGCCGGCTTGGCCCTCGCCGCCTCGCTCGGTGTGGCCCATGTGGTCGACACGCGCGGCGCCTCGCTCGACACGCTCCGGCGCGAACTGGGCATCGTCGACGGCTTCGATCTCGGCATCGACACCACCGGACGCACCCCCGCCCTCGGTGACCTGCTCGCACATCTGCGCCTCGGGGGCCAACTCGCACTGCTCCGCGCCCCGGCCGACGACGCGTGTCTCCCCCTTCAGCCGCTCCTCGCCAAGCAACTCTCCGTGCTCGGCCTGGACGCACGCGACAATGTGCCCGACTGGGAGCGGCTCACCTCGGCACTCCAGAGCGGCCTCGACGTTTCCCCGGTGATCAGCCGCTGCCTGCCGATCGCCGCCTTCCGCGAAGCCTTCGAGCGCGCCGCGGCCGGCGAACCCGGCAAGCTCATCCTCGACTGGGAGAGCTGATCCCACCCGCACCCATCCATCCTCCGAACCAGAGCCCGGAAGGCACCCGCAGCATCGCCCCGAGGAAACCGCCGCCAACCCGAACGCTGGCATCCCCGCCGCTAGAGGGAGCAAACCAGATGTGCTACTGTCCCCACCAACCGCCGCGCGACAGCGCTTCCCCATGAACCCAAATTCCGCAGACGACAGAAGGTGACGAAGGTAACAAAAGGACTCCATACCATGGGAGCTCGGTGCCCACAGGTCCCGGAGCTTTCTCATCACCTGCCTGGTGAAGACCGAACCCCCGGGTTCCCTTATCCGACTCGTTCCCACTTCGTTCTCTTCGTTACCTTCTGTCGGCTCCGACTGCGCTTCTCAGGATGAAAACCTCCCCGCTGCTTCTCCCCCTTGGTGTCGTGGTCCTGGTCGCCAGTCTGTTGTTTCTATCCGGCCATCCGCGCCCCGCGCCCGCGGCCACGACCGCGCGAGCGAACGCGACCCGCCCCGCCCTCGCGATCACCGACACCACGCCGCCCCGCACGCCCCCGGCCCGCTCCCGAGCGTCGTCGGGAGTCGACGACACCGCGGACCTCGTCGCCGACCAGCAACTCCTGCAGCAGGTGCTCCCATCCCTCGACCGACCGGTGACCGACTGGCGCCGCTTCACGCCTGCGAAGCTCACCGTCGTCCCCGCGCCCGGCCTGCCGCTCGAGTTCACCGCCACCTCCATCATCACCGGCGAAGCGCGCACCACCTGGATCGGCACCAACCCCGAACAGGGCACCACCCTGGTCGCCAGCGCCACCGAGACGCTCTGGGACGCCATCGTCACCGTGCCCGGAGCCGATGAATACAGCATCCACATCGCCCCCGACTCCGTCCGCGTGATCGAGACCGCCCACGGTATGCACGCCTGCGGGCCCGCCAGGCCGTCCCCGCTGCTGCTGCGCACCGCCGCCCTCGAGGCCGCGGCCGCCGCCAACCCCATGGCGGCGGCCGCCGCCGCCACCCACACCTCCGATCTGCTCGTCCTCTACACCGCCGGAGCGAAGAACACCTGGGGCAGCACCGCCGAGATGGTGAACCGCATCGCGGCGGTCGTGGCCGCCATGAACGTCTTCCTCGAGCAGAGCCGGGTCGACAACCTCCGCTGGAACCTCGCCGGCACCGCCGAGGCCCCCGCGTATCCGACCACCGGATCGCTCGAGGACGACCTCGGGCGCCTCGCCGACTCGCGCACCGAGCTCGGCGCGTTCGCCGTCGCACAGCGCGCGCTCTACGGCGCCGACCAGGTGCTGCTCATCGTCGACGGCGAGCGCGACTACGCCGGCATCGCCTACGTGCCGGGCCATCTCGCCGTCGTCCACCACCCCGGCACGGCCGCCACCGCCGCCCACGAGCTCGCCCACAACCTCGGCTGCCGCCACGACCGCCGGGAGTCCGGGGCCACCGACAACGACGGCCGCTACTACTACGGCCATCGCTACACCGCCGACGGCCAGGACACCGGCACCATCATGTCCTACGCCTCCTACATCGTCCCGTACTTTTCGAATCCATCGATCACCTACCAGGGGTACGCCGTCGGCATCGCGGCCGGCCAGCCGAAAGCCGCCGACAACGCCCGCTGGCTGCGCGAGCACGCCGAAGCCATCGCCGCGCTGGTGCCCTCGAAGACCGTCACCACCCCGCAGATCACAACCCAGCCGGTCTCGGTCACGGTTGCGTCCGGCCGCGCGTTCTCCCTGCGCGTCGTCGCCACCGGCAACCAACTCGCCTACCAATGGGCGAAGGACGGTGTCGACCTCCCCGGCGCCACCGCAGCCACCTACTCGCGGTCCACCAGCAGCACCGCCGACGCCGGTTCCTACACCGTACTCGTGGGCAACAGCGCCGGCAGCGTGCGCAGCGCCGCGGCCACCGTCACCATCACCGCAGCCACGACGCCTCCGCCCACCACTCCGACCAACTCCAACGGAGGCGGGGGCGGCGGCGGCGCTTTCGGACTCGGCGTCGCTCTCGGGCTGCTCGCCCTGCTCGCCGCCGGCCGCCGCCGCAGCGTTTGAGAAGCTTGGCGACGGCGTAGCGAAAGCCGCCAAGGCTCTCGTCCGGAATCGCCCGGCCGGCAGTACGGGCGAACGTCGCTACCGCAAGCGTCCGGGGCAGTCGACCGCACCCGGCGCCTTCGCTACTCCGCCGCCGGCAACTCGTGGCCGAGCGCGCGGGCCAGACCGGCCCGGCAAGTCGCACAAAGTTCGGTACCCTTGGCATCGTGCTCGGCGAGCGAGTGCGGGTAGGAGCGCGCGCAGCCCGGATCGGCGCACCGCGGCACCCCGAGCGCGAACCCCAGCGACGACAGCAGCTGCTTCGTCGTCCGCTCCGCCAGGCGCGCGCTGCGCGGCGGCTCGCCGGTGGTGGCCGCGGCGAAGCGATGGTACGAGACAACCGCGTATCCACCTTCTCCCGCAGCGCTGCCGAACACGAAATTGCTCCGCCCCGCGTACAAGTCCACCGGCAACAGCGCGAGGTACACCACCCGGCCCTGCGCCGCCGGCGGGAAGTCCGCCTGCAACCGCGGCAGCAGGCCCGGCCCGCTCCATTGCAGGATCTTGTCCGCGGCCGCCACTCGCGCCGCCAGCGCCTCCAACCCCTTGGCGTTGGCCTCGCGCGTCAGCAAGGTGCGCATCAGCTCGATCACCTGGTCGGCACTCAGGCTCTCCGGCTTGAACTTCTCGCCGTTGAGCCGCACCAGCCCCATCCGCGGGTCGTCCCACGGGAGCGTGCGCCGCAGCTCGTTCGCCAGAAACACCCGCCCGGTCCGGTCGGCCTTGCCGATCGCCCAGTCCGTCCCGGCCAACGCAACACGCGCACCGAGCTGCGCGGCCAGGGCCCGGCCGACGGTCTGCACCAGCCAGCGCTCGGTCGTGGGCGTCGCCACCAGCGCGACCACCACCTCGTCGGCCGCCGGCGGGGCGTCGGCCAACCGCGGCAGCGGCGCCGGCTCCGCCGCTCCCGTGAAGCGCCGGCACTCCGCCAACTCGGCGTCGGTCTCGACGTAGCGCGCCACCGGTGCCGCCACCTCGCGCGCCCCGGCCGAGTCGCCCAGGCGCAGCAGCGTGTCGGCCTGCCGCAGCTTCGTCGCAAAATCCCACGGTCGCACCAGGCCGGCCCGGCGATAGTATTCACGCGCCTCCTCCAACCGGCCGACGTCGCGCAGCGCGTCGGCCGCCTGCTCGATCGCCTCGCCCTGCCGCGCCGCCTCGCTGGCGTCGCCCTGCTCGCCCAGCCGCCACACGCGGTCGGCCTCGGCCAGCACCTCCGGCGCAACGAACTTCTCCACCTTGGGGGCCGCCACGGCCGCCACGGCCAGCGCGGCCAGCGCCATCACCAGGTGCCGCCGCGCGACACGCCATCCGCCGACCACGGGAAAGCCACGAACCACGGAATACGACATGCCCGCCACTCAGGCAGGGTTCCGCGCGGAGGGCAAACCCCGCGCGCGGCCGCCCCGCGATCAGGCACGATCTTTACCGAAGAGCAGCCGCAGACCGTTGAGGCAGACCACCACCGTGCTGCCCTCGTGGGCGAACACGCCGATCGTCAGCGGCACGATGCCCGCCATCGAGCAGCCGACCATGATCACCACCGTGCCCAGCGAGATGACGAGGTTCTGCTTGATCACGCGACGGGCGCGCTGGCTGAGCCGGAAGGCCGCGAGGAAGTTCTCGATCTTGTCGTTCATCAACACGACCTCGCTCTGCTCCAGCGCGGCATCGCTGCCGCGGGCGCCCATCGCCACGGAGACGTACGCAGCGGCGAGGCTCGGGGCGTCGTTCACGCCGTCGCCGACCATCGCGACCTTCTTGCCGGCGTGGCGGAACTCCTGGATCGCGGCCACCTTCGCCTCCGGCGTGAGGCCGGCACGGACTTCGTCGAGGCCGAGCTCCTTCGCCACCGACTCCGCCGCCTGGCGACGGTCGCCCGTCAGCATCACGGTGGTCAGCCCGAGGCGTTTCATCTCGGCGAGCACGGCCTTCGACTGCACGCGCACCTCGTCCTTGAGCAGCACGCGGCCGATCACGCCCTTGCCGATCACCCACACCTCGGAGAGTTCGGGGGAGGCCGGCGGCACGTCCTTGATCCAGTCGGCGAGCGGGCCCTCGTGGAGCAGCTCGCGGCGGCCGAGCATGATCGTGGCGTCGCCCTGTTTCGCCTTCAGGCCCTGGCCGGTGATCGACTGGAACTCCGCGATGTCGTGCTCGTTCACGCCGTGCTTGCGGCCGTAGGCGGTGATCGCGCGGGCGATCGGATGCTGCGAGTTCTGCTCGAGCGAGTACGCGAGTTCCAACACCTCCTGCTCGCGGCCGGGCGGGTAGCTCTCGTAGCCCACGACCTCGAGGTCGCCCGTGGTGAGCGTGCCGGTCTTGTCGAGCGCGACGAGGTTCACGTCGGCGAGTTTCTCGATCGCCGCGCCGCCGCGGAAGAGGATGCCGTGTTTGGCGCCCCAGGCGATCGCCGCGAGGATCGCCGAGGGGATCGAGAGCACCAGCGCGCACGGGCTGGCGACGACGAGCAGCGTCATCGCCCGGTAGAACGCCGAGCGCACCTCGGTGCCGTCGGCCAGCACGATGTTGTCGAATGGTTGGATACGGAAGCCCAGCCACCACACGAAGAACATCAGCGCCGTCATGCCGAGCACGCCGTAGGTGTAGCGCACCCCGAACTTGTCGGTGAACCGCTCGCTGGGCGCCTTGAGCTTCTGCGCCGTCTGGATCAGGCGGATGATGCGCTGCAAGGTGCTCTCCGCCGGTAGACGCTGGACGGAGAACTCCACCGCGCCCCAGAGATTGATCGTGCCGCTGAAAACCTGGTCGCCTTCGGCCTTCTCGACCGGCCGCGCCTCGCCGGTGAGGTTCGCCTCGTCGGCCGCGGTCTTGCCCTTGCTCACGAGACCGTCCGCCGAGAACGCCTCGCCGGGTTTCGCGAACAACGTGTTCCCGAGCGCGATCTCCTCGACCTTGATCACCGTCTGCCGGCCGTCGGCCTCGACACGCGTCGCCTCCTTCGGCGCCGCCTTCAGCAGCGAGTCGACCTCGCGGTGCGTGCGGTTGAGCGCGTAGGCCTCCATCGCGCCGGACGCGGAGAAGAGGAATAGCAGCAGCGCCGCCTCATCCCAATGCCCGATCATCGAGGCACCCGCCGCCACCGCCAGCATCAGAAAATGGATATCCAGCTCGCCCTTGCGGATCTTCGACCACACGTCGATCGCGGCGTCGAAGCCGCCGGTGGCGATCGAAAGCCCGTAGAGCACCTTGATGGCGACCGAGTCCGCCGCGATCACGCCGGCGGTCTTGAGCACGAACGCCGTGGTGCCGAACACCCAGCACGCTGCCGCGAACCCGGCCAGCACCCGCCAGTCCTCCTCCTCTTCCTCCGCCTCGGGCGTCTCCGGCCACTGGTACTCGCGCCACTTCCAGAAATGCGGTGCCGTCGTGCAGCTCGCCTTCGAGAGCACCGCCGCCTCGCCCTCCGTCTTCACCTCGAAGCCGCTCGGAGCGGCGACGCCCGCCGCCGGCAACGCCGCCAGCTTCTCCTCCAGCGCCGCGATCACCTCCTGCAAGCGCTGGTCGAGCAACGCGAGGTCGACCTGGCCCAGCGTCGCCACGGACACCTTGCGCGCCGCCGGGTCGACCTTCACGGCCTCCACGCCCGGTTGGCTCTGGAGAAACTCGGCGAGCGTGGCGATCCAGTCGGTGGCGGCGTGGGCGGAAGCGTCGTGGTTCATCGGGTCGGAGGTGCCGCGGACGGTAGGAAGCGCGTCGTACCCCTGCCAGAGAAAACCCGCCCAAGCGCCGAAAAGGTGGCGAGACGCGGTCGCAGGATTCCCGTCTCGCCCGCGGCCTCCGCTCCGCCCCGCTCCGCCCGACCGTTTACCTTCACGACCGTGAAGGTAAACGGTCGGGAGCGGGTCCGGAGGGCGCCGTCCCAGTCGCCTGTTGCCCTCGCGGCGCTTCTCGTGCTTCGCTCGCCCCATGGGCAAACACCGTCTGATGCGGGACCCCTTCTACGCGCAGATCCTCTTCGCCATCGAGCGCCGGATCCAGCGGGCCGACGTCGCCGCGGCGCAACGCGGCCTCGCCTACACCGACTCGATCGTGCGTTCGGCGCTCGTACAGGCGGCCAACACCGCCAAAGGCCGCCCGCCCGCGCCGGTGCCGGCCACCGCGCCGGCCAAGGATCGCCTGCCCGCCGAACTCGCCGCAGCAATCCTTCTCGCCCGCACCGATCTGCAGATCGTGGAGCCGGCGACCGACGGCGCCGAGGTCGTGAAACCACTGCCCACGGGCCAGTGGGTCGACTCCCTGCAGGCCGTGCGCGAGTCATGCGCAATCCGCGGAGACGGCAAACCCGGCTCCCGTGCCTACCTCGACTACCTGCTCGAATTCATGGCCAAGGCCGGCAAATCGTAGCCAGCCGCCTCCGGCAAATCCGCTTGCCAGCGAAAACCCCGCCGCGGCCTACTGCTCGCCCATGGCGCACGAGTCCGCAGCTTTCGATGTCTCCGTATCCGCGTTCATCCGCGCCCATCAGCGGTTGCCCTCCAGTCGCCGCGAACTCGGAGGCGCATCGCGCCGGAAATTCTTCCCGAAGCGGAGAACGCCCTCCGCTTTCCGGTCTCCGCGCTCCGGTATCACCCGATGATCGGCCTGCACGAGAACCACGGTGGCCCGCCCGCCCGCGCCGACGAGTGGCGCCAGCTCGTCGCGCGCGCCTTCGCCGAGGGCGGCTGGCTGCAGGACGCGCTCGACCTGGAGCATCGCCCCCAGCAGGAGCGCATGGCGCTCAACGTCGCCCGCGCCTTCGCCGACGACGAGGTGCTGCTCGCCGAGGCCGGCACCGGCGTGGGCAAGAGCCTCGCCTACCTCGTGCCCGGGCTCATCCACGCGCAGACGGCTCGCCGACCGATGCTCGTCTCCACCCACACGATCTCGTTGCAGGAGCAGATCCAGCAGAAGGACCTCGCACTCGTCCGCCGCCTGTTCCGCGGCGTGCCCGAACTGGAGAAGCTCGCCGACTTCCGCTCCGCCCTGCTCGTCGGCAAGGCCAACTACCTCTGCACCACCCGCCTCGCCCAGGCCATCGCGGCCAAGGCCGAACTCTTCCCCACCCACGAGCAACAGGAGCTGCTTCGCATCGCCGCCTGGGCCCAAGAATCCAAGGACGGCCTGCGCCAGGAGCTCAGCCCCGCGCCCGACCCCGACGTGTGGGAGTGGGTCCACGCCGACTCCTCCGTGTGCAGCCGCCGCCACTGCGACCCCGCGCACTGCCCCTACCAGCGCGCCCGCGCCCGGATCCGCGAGGCCAACCTGATCATCGTCAACCACAGCCTGCTCTTCTCGCACATCCAGGCAGGCGGCGCCGCCGAGCGCGGGGCCAAGCGCGGCATCCTCTTTCCCGACGATTTCCTCGTGCTCGACGAGGCGCACACCGTGCCCGAGGTCGCCACCGAACACTTCGGCCTGCGGGTCACCTCCTACGGCGTCGACCGCTTCCTCAAGTCGCTCTACCACCCGCAGCGCAAGCGCGGCCTGCTCCAGAAGCTCGGCTCGGCCCGCGAGCGCCAGCTCGTCGAGGACTGCCTCGACGCCTCGTCACTGTTCTTCGGACACATCCGCGACCGCGTGCTCACGAAGCAGCCGGTCGTGCGCGTGATGAACGAGGAGGTCTGCGAGCCGCTCCCGCCCGAGCCGTTCAAGATCCTCAACCAGCTCCTCAACGACCTCGCCAACCGCCTCGAGGACGGCCCCGCGCGCGAGGAGATCACCGAGCAGCGCGGCAAGCTCGGCACCTACTTCACCAACATCCGCCAGTTCCTGAAGCTCGCCGCCGAGGACCACGTGCACTGGGTCGAGCGCTCCGGCAAGCAGGGCAAGATCGTAGCGCTCCGCAGCGCGCCGATCGACGTGGCCCCGCACATCCGCGAGGCGCTCTTCCAGAAGGACACCGCCGTGCTCCTCACCAGCGCCACGCTTGCGATGGGCGGCCAGATCGAGCCGTTCCAGCAGCGCATCGGCGCCGAGCGGCAGCGGGTCACCATCGAGGATTCACCGTTCGACTACCAGCGCCACATGCGCGTGTACGTCGCCGCCGACATCCCCCAGCCCACCCCGGACAACCCGCGCCTCGCGCTCGAGGAACTCGCCGACTACCTGCGCTGGTGCGCGTTGCAGGTGCCCGGCGGCAGCCTCGTGCTCTTCACGAGCTACACGGACCTCAACCGCTGTGCCGAGATGTTGGAGCCCGATTTCGCCGCCGCCGGCCGCCCGCTCTTCGTCCAGGGCAAGCTGCATTCGCGCACCGAACTGACCAAGCGGTTCAAACACGCCAAGAACGGCATCCTCTTCGGCACCGACAGCTTCTGGACCGGGGTCGACGTGCCGGGCACCGCCCTCTCACAGGTCATCGTCACCCGCCTGCCCTTCGACGTGCCCTCGCACCCCATCGCCGAGGCCCGCGCCGAGTGGGTGCGCGAACGCGGCGGCAACCCGTTCGCCGAGCTCACGCTGCCCGACGCGCTGGTGAAGTTCCGCCAGGGCATCGGCCGCCTCGTCCGCACGAAGACCGACCGCGGCCTGATCACGATCCTCGACGCCCGCGTGCTCTCGAAAACCTACGGCCGCCTCTTCATCGACTGCCTGCCCAAGCGCGAGTTCGAGCGCCTGACCAAGGCCACGCGCGAGCAGGTTTTCCGGCCGTTTCGCGAGAAGCCGCCCGGAGATTGATCGCAGGGGCGGTCCCGGTGCACGTCCGCCGCCGCCCGGTCGACAAACCCGCGACTCGGGCGCATGGTTCCGCGTGTCGCGTCGTCTCCAGTTCGCCGGTTCGTCGGACATCGGGCGCAAGCGCGGCGAAAACCAGGACCGCTGGCTCATCCGTGCCGAGCTCCAACTCGCGGCGGTGGCGGACGGGATGGGCGGCATGCCATGCGGGGACGAGGCCGCGCAACTCGCGATCGAGCGGCTCGCGGCGCTGCCGGCGGACGGCGTCCCGGCCGACCTCGCCGGCTGGGGCACGCTGCTCGACGAACTCAACCGCGCGGTGTTCCTGCTCGGACTGAGCCGCAGCCCGCAACTGGGCACCGGCACCACGCTCACCGTCGTGCAGTTGCAGGGCCGACACCTGCACATCGCGCACGTGGGCGACTCGGCGGTGTTCCGGCTGCGCGACGCCAGCCTCGTGCAACTGTCCCGCGAACACACCGTCGCCGCGGAGATCCGCGAGCGCCGCGCCGCCGGCCTCGTGCAGCGGATACCGCCCGGGGCGGAGCACATCCTCAGCAGTTGTCTCGGCCTTCCGTACCTGGCGCAGAAGGACGTGCAAACCACCGACCTGCTGCCCGGCGACCGCCTCCTGCTGTGCAGCGACGGGCTGACGAAGCCGGTGCCCGCCGACACGATCCGCCGGCTGCTGGCGGCTGCGGACAGCCCGGCCGCCGCCGCCGAGCGTCTGGTCGTCGCCGCCAACGCCGTCGGCGGCCCGGACAACATCACCGCGGTGGTCGGGTTCTTCGGCCCGTAGCCCGGGGCCGGCCCGGCGCTCCCGGCGCCGCAGGCGGCGCCGCAACCGGCCTACTGCCCCGGGTGGAACTCGGCCAGCTCGGGGGCGGTCCACGCCTTGTTGCGATCTGCCGTGGACGCGCGGATACGCGCGACGGTCTCGGGGAGCACCGGCGCCCCCTTGTTGCCCCACTCCTGGCGGATGTAGGTGAGCACGTGGGCGATCTTGTCGTCCTTCCAGTTCGAGCCGAGGGGACCGAACGCGGGCATCGCGCCGTTGTAGGTGGCGCCGTTCACGACCACCGGGCCGCTCATGCCATGGATGAGAATGCGCACCAGCGCCTCCTCGCTGTCGTTGACCCAGTCCGAGCCCGCGAGCGGCGGATACACGCCGGCCAAGCCCTGGCCGTTGGCCTGGTGGCAGGTCACGCAGTTGTTCACGAAGAGCCGCTTGCCCGCGGCGATCGGATCGACGACGGCGGCCGCCGCGCCGGCGGCGGAACCGCTGCCCTGCACCTCCTCGTTGTAGACGAGCGGATCGAAGTTGCCGGAGTAGCGCTGGAGGTAGAGGGCGCTGGAGAATACAAGCACGCTGCACAGGAACAGCAGCAGCAACGAGGGGAAATGCTGCTGCTCGTGCGGCTCCGGATTCTCGCGCTGGTGCGCGGGCGTCGGCTCGACGGGATCGGGGTGGGCGTCGCTCATCGTCTAGTGGCCTCCGGGGACATTGACCGGGATCGACTCGGGGTAGTCGTACTCATGTTTCAGGCTCATCAGGTACGCCACCAGCGCCTCGGCACGGTGCGTCGGAACAACCTCGTGGCCAGGCGGCGGCGCGTATTGCGGCGGCAGGCCCTGGATCGCCTTGGGCGAGGGCTGCCCGACGATCCGGCGCGTCGCGAACAGGAACGGAAACGGCGGCATGTTCGAGCCGGGCGAGGTGAGCTGCGGGT
>JAEWNN010000025.1 GCA_023457035.1 Verrucomicrobiota bacterium | reverse complement strand
GGCGGCGGCGCGTATTGCGGCGGCAGGCCCTGGATCGCCTTGGGCGAGGGCTGCCCGACGATCCGGCGCGTCGCGAACAGGAACGGAAACGGCGGCATGTTCGAGCCGGGCGAGGTGAGCTGCGGGTCGAGCAGGTGCTTGTAGTGCCAGTCGGCGTTGAGGGGGCGCGAGCCCACCGTCATGAGATCCGGGCCGGTGCGCATCGTGCCGAGGAGCAGGCGGTCCTGCTGCACATAGTCGCGCGGCACGCTCTGGCGCTCGCCCCAGCCGCGCAGGTCGTCGGCGCCGAAGCCGGGCCGGCGCACCTGCTGGGTGTGGCAGTAGATGCAACCGAGTTCCTGGTACACCTGCTTGCCCTGGCGGGCGAGACCGGGCTCGGCCTGCGGGAAAGCGGTGCCGGTGTCGGCGTCGACGTAGGTGCCGATCCGGCCGACGGTCAGGTGGTTCGTGAGGACGATGCCCGTCCACGAGAACGCGAGCGCCAGGAAGATGCCGAGGAAGAGGAGCGGTCCTTTGTTCATGCGCGGGAGGCCGGCAGGGCGGCGTCGGGGCTGAGGCGGACGGGCTGGGTGCCGGCGACGGCACGGGGTTGCAGCAGCATCCAGACGAAGTGCACGGCGAAGGCGAGGTGGCCGATCGTGATCATGACGCCGGCCAGACTGCGGGAGACGAGGTACGGCAGCGTGTGCTTCACGATGTCGAGGAAGAGCGGCACGCGCAGCGCGACTTCACCGGTCTGCGGGTCGGTGGTCGTAGCGATCATCTCCCAGCCCTGGATCAGGCCTCCGATCTTGAGCCCCACGACATAGATCGTGATGCCCACGGCGCAGAACCAGAAGTGCACGGAGATCAGCGGAGCCGAGGGCCACTCGCGGCCGGTCAGGCGCGGCATCATGTAATAGATGGCGCCGAACATCACCATGGTGAAGAAGGCGTAGAGCCCGTGGTGGGCGTGGGCCACGGTGAAGTGGGTGAAGTGGGCGAGTTCATTGAACGACCGCACCGCCATCGCCGAACCGATCAGGCTGGTGAGCGTGTAGCTCACGCCGCCGAAGACGATGAAGCGCAGCGTGGGACTGTCCTTCAGGCGACCGAAGCTGCCGACCATCGTGACGTGGTGGTTGATCCCGGTCGCGACGACCGGGATGACCATGAGCAGACTGGCCACGATGCCCGCCGTGATGACCCATGCCGGCTCGGGACCGCCGATGAGGTGGTGGACGCCAGCCCAGTTGTAGAAGAGCGCGAGCGACCAGAAACCGAGCGCGGAGAGGTAGTAGCTGTGGATCGGCTTACCGAGCACCTTCGGCAGGAAATAGTAGATCGAGGCCAGCCCGATCGGCGTGAACCAGAGGCCGAGGACGTTGTGAGCGAACCACCAGTTGACCAACGGCTGCACCGCGCCGCGCGCCGGGGCGAAGACCAGCATAAGCTGGGCGATCGAATACAGCCACGGGAACCAGAAAAGCGCGGCCAGCAGGTACCATTGCGACACGTAGACGTGACCCGTTTGGCGGAACCGGAACGCGATGATCGCCCAGATGCCGATCAACGCGTAGGCGACGAAGAGCAGCGGCGTGGCATAGGCGGGAAACTCCAGCCACTCGATCGAGGTCGAGTCGCCGCGCAGGATGCCCGCGATGCCGATGGCCACCCCGACATTCCAGAAGAATCCGGCCGCATCGAGAACACCGAGATGGCGCAACTGCGTACGCGAGAGCCGCGCCATCAGCCAGATCGCGACGGCGAACGCGGCGTTGGTCGCCCAGCCGTAGACCACGGAGTTCAGGTGGGCGGTGCGGATGTTGCCGAAGGTCAGCCACTCGGCCTGTCCGAGAAATGCGGGGTTGTGCAGTTTGAACGAGGCGATGAGCGCGAAGACCGTGCCCACGAGGAGCCAGCCGATCGCGGCGCACAGGAAGAAGAAGACCGGGCGCCGCGTGGAGACGTCGATCTCGCTGAGCAGCGCACGCTCGGCGGTCGCCTCGGAGGTGCCGGGCTTGAGGGAAGCGGCGAGACTGGGGTTGGCGGAACTCATCGGAATATCAGGCAGAGGGTTTTCCTTGGTCGGGCGAGGCGTCCTCCCTCGACGGGCTCGGGACCCTGAGCTTGTCGAACGGGCCGCCAAGCCGCGGCGCACCGGGATGGTTCGCCGCGCCAGAAGGCTGGCCGGCCGCCCCGTAGGACCGGTCTGCGACCGATCCCACCAGGCTCGAACCGGCGGGCGAAGCGGTATCCGCCGTGTCCGGTCGGAGACCGGACCTACTCGATCGGCGTGGGAAGAAATCGGTGGGCCGGCCCTGCGGCTCCTCCGCGTCGAAGATCTCGGTCGCGCCCTTCTCGAACTCCCGGAACTGGCCGGTCTTCACCGCCCAGTAGAGCGCGTACACGGCCGAGGCCATCACGGCCGCGGCCATCAACACGACGAAGAGGTAGGCGCCGAATCCCATGGTCAGCGTTTGGCCCCCTGCTCCGCCACGACCAGCTCCATCGCGCGCACGATCGGGAGCCGCACCACGCCGGCGGATTGGTCGACCCAGCCGTAAGTCGTGGCGGCGGACTGTTCCTTGCCGCGCAACTCGGCGAAGCGCGCGGTCCGCCCCTGCACGGTGTACTTCCATTGGTCGGCCTCATCGACCTTGGCTAGGTCGACGGCCACCGTGGTCTCGCGGCTATGATACAGCGTGACGCCCACGATCACGCCGAAGACCAAGAAGCAGACGAGAACGACGCCGATGGTGAGGGCGAAGGAACTGCGGGTGGGAGCAGAGGTTTCGTGGGCGGAAGCCATGAGGAAATTGGCGACGGAAGTTAACAAAGAGAACGAAGGTCGGTCAAAGGGAGGAACGGCGCTCCGCGCCGTCCGTCAGCGTGAGCACAGACGCGGGATAGCGCACCGCCGAAGCGGACGGCGCGGAGCGCCGTCCCTGCCCGCGGAAAGCTTTCGGTGCGATGTGCCATGGCTTGGTTGCCTTCGTTGTCGTCTGTGGATTCGGCGGCTTGCGGTTACTCGCGGTGGCCGAGCGACTCGTGGATGCGCGGGTCGCGGATCGGGATGAGTTTCGCGGTCGGGAAGCTGCGCAGATAGGACCACACGCAGATGCCGCCCACGCCGATCACCGCGGCGCCGGTCCAGATCAGGTGCGAGCTCAGAAATGGCAGCGGGTCGCCGGCGGCGTCCTTGCGGAACGGTAACACGTTGTAGCAGACGTCGAGCAGCGACAGCACCAGGATCCAGACGGCCACGGGCGCGAGCAACTTGGGCGCGGTCTTCACCTTGTAGCTGAGCAGATACAGGAACGGCACGAGGAAGTAGCCGAAGAGGATCGCCAGGCCGACCCACTTCCACTGGCTGGGCGAGCCGTCGTGCAGGATCTCGCGCAGGTTGTACCAAAAG
>JAEWNN010000024.1 GCA_023457035.1 Verrucomicrobiota bacterium | reverse complement strand
CGGAAGTTTTTTTCCGCCGCCCACTAGGTGAGCCCTCTCTCGCTGCAAATCAGCCAAAGAACATAGTCGAGGCGCCGGACTCTGCACCCACTCCCGCCTCCCGCAAGAGATTTTTGCGCCAGATATTGGCAACCACCCCTTCTCTCTCACCTAAAGGTACTTCCGTCGTTATTTCCGGATCTACACCTCGCATCAGACTACCAAAGTCAGTCAGGATTGCCCTCCGAACGCGACGGTGAGGGAGCGAACGAACCGCTCCATGATCCGGCCCCAATGGTCTCCGCGATCTCCTCCGCAGCGACCTCGGCAGGCAACTCCTCCAACGGGGCGAACCGCTCCGAGTTGAAGCCAAGCTCCTGCTGCCCCTTATGCAAAGGATCCGGTGGGTTGACCAACTCGACAAGAAGAAGCCCGACCGTGGCCGAGTCGCCGGCCTTCACGACCTTCTCTCGTCCGAGAAACACCTCCCGGATCGTATAGGTGACGCCCTTGACGGGGAGTTGTTTATAGATCGCCCGCACGATCGCGGAGAACTGATCGTTGATGCATACGACTTTCTGGCCCTTGACCATAGCCCGGGATGGTCCGCCAACCCACGCTCGATCTCAACCTGTTTCGAGGGCGTCGAGCGACTCCGCGAGGGCGCCGATGATTTCGTCCACCGGTTCCAGCCCCACCGAAAGCCGCAGCAACTCGGGATTCAGAGAGTGGCGCGCGAGCAGTTCGCGACCCGGCGCGCTTGTCACCAACTCGTAATGCCCAAGGTAGATGAAAGGGCAGATCAGGGTGTTCCGCAGGCCGAAGCTCGGCCCTTTCGGCAACCGCACCCGGTCGTAGAAACGAGCAAACCGGCCCGGCTCCAGTTCGAAGGTGATCATGCCGCCAACCGCAGCCGGCGCACGCGCCACCTGCAGAAAGTTCGCCCGCGATTCCGGGGCGAGCGCCCAGTGGAGGCGCTTCACCTCCGGGCGCCCGGCGAGATACTCGGCGACGCGCACGGTCGAGGCATTGACGCCGGCAAGGACACGGTCGACCGCGCGGATCTCGTGTGCCAACCGGGCCAGATCACGCCGATACATCGGGGCGATCCCCGTCTTTAGCCCGGCACGCAACGCCGCGGCATCACCGCCTTTCGGATTCACCGCCGCGGCGCCCGCCAGGATGTCGCCCTCGGCCGCGCCGTACTTGGTGAGGCTGGCCAGCGCCACATCGGCGTGCGGCAGCACATCGACGTTCCACGGTGACGCGATGCTGGCGTCGACCACCAGGTGGGCGCCGTGGGCACGGGCCAACGCGCCCAGCGCCGGCAGGTCGCAACTCCGGATCAGCGGATTGGTCGGCACCTCGGTGATGATGCCCGCGACGCGGCCCCGCCGCTCCTCGAGCACGCGCTGCAACGCCCCCAGGTCATGCACGGACGGGAGCGCCACGTAGTCGGTCTCCGGATCCGCGGTGAACTTCCGCAGGATCGCGATCGTGTCCAAGTAGAGCCAGCCGAGCTGGATCCACGTCGTTCGGCCCCGAGGGGTCTGGACCGCGCTGACGGCATCGAATGCCGAATACACGGCATTCATGCCGCTGGCGGACACGAACAAGTCGTCGTCGCAGGTCCCGCTGAAGGCGCGGCGAAGCTCACGTTTCACCACACCGAGCGGATCAGTATCCACGGACGCCTCGGGAGCCGGCACCGGAACCAGGCCGGCCGCGACAAGGGCATCCTCGGCCTGCCGGGAGGAGATGAAGCCGCCGCAATGCTGCAGGAACGCCTTTGCCCGCGCATTGCGCTCCGGCACATGGGCAAAGGCCACCGCCGTGAGCACGCCCTCGACAACCACGCGGGCATCGCCCCCCACCCACCGGCACAGCGCCTCAGCCAGCTCGAGGGTCGCCGTCAGCCAGACCGAGCGACCCTCCAACCCCTGCCGCCGTGAGAACTCCGCCGTGAGCATGCGCACAAACGGGTGGAGCACGAAACGCGGATACCCGGTCGGCACCTGGCGCATCACCTCCGGAACCTTCTCCTCGTAGCCGATCAGATCGGCCATCGTGGGGAGACTTACCGAGATCGCATGCGGGCAGTTCGGTATGGCGTGGCCAAGCGGAATAGGGCGGAAGCGGTGCATCGCAGAACGCCCGGCGAGCAAGCCGCCACAGCGGGCGGAAGCCAGCCAATTCGCGCTGGCGCGGCCCCTGTGCAGTGCTCGCGGCAGGCCGCGGTCTGCCGGCGCTCAGAACAACGCCAACTGCATCGGCGGTTCCACGCGGCCCCGCCGTCGGCCCTGCGCGGCCAGACGCGTGACGTGGAAGACCAGCCGCGAGACCGTGCGCCCATCGGGGCGGCGCACCGCCTGGGTCGTCGCCGCGGCCTCGATCTCGACCGCGCGGCCCGGCGCAAGCTCCGGCGGCAGGGGCGCCACCGGGTCGCCTTCCATCTGGAAGCGCAGAATCGACTCGGCTCCGTGGTCATCGCTCACGCGCGCGGCGAAACAGATGATCTTGCGGCCCGAGGGGGTGTAGCGCGTCTCTGGCGCGAAGGGGATCCAACCGGTGAAATGGCAAGTATTCATCGCACGGTGGGGTTTTCTCCACATCGGCCTTCCGGCCTCCGACTTGAGCTGTACACAGTCGACCGGTTGCTCGCCCTGCCGGAGCACTTCCCTGCCGGCCCCGCCCCTCGGGCCGGCCTCTGCGCGCGGCCCATTTGCCCGCTCCGGTTTTGCGCTCGCCGCTACCCGCGGTGCCGGCTCATTCCATGGCCACTCCGGTCCATGCTCTGGCTGCTTTCCCTCGTCCCGTTCTTCCTGCTCTTCGAGCTCTGGCAACTCGTGTTGTGCGAACGCTACCTCGGTATCCGGCAGATGGCATCGGGTGGCGACCCGCGGGCACTGCCGATGCGCGAACGTCTGGCCTTTGTTTGGACGCTTCTGCTCTTCCTCTACTGGATCTGGATGGGCCTGCTTCTCGGCAGCTCGGTCGGCCGGCTGCAGGCGCTCGCACTGTTTCTGATCAGTCTCGGCGGATTCCTGCTGCGCCGGAACTCCCCGCTGCGCTGGGTCCTGGTCATCCTCACCTTCGAGGGAGCACTCAGGATCGGGATGCTCGTCTCCCTCGGCGGCGTGTTCTGGCGACACCTGCGTTGACGCGTCCCCGGTACCCCTACGGCCCACAGCCGTCGCCGAGGGGCGGCCGTCGTCGTTCCCTCGGGTTTCGCCTTGCGACCTGCGCTCGCTCTGGAGAATGGGACCTGTCCCGGATTCGCAGCCCCAACACCGAGCGATGAACCCAACCCTCCCCCCCCGCCCGCCCAAGTGGCCGTATTTCCTCGGCGATGCCCTGCTGCTCGCCGTCGCCTGTTTCGTCGCCGCCACGGCCGAGACGCCGCTCTCCGCCCCCGCGCTCTCCGTGGTGTTCGGGTGTGTGGCGCTCGGGTCCGTGCTCGCCGCCCTCCCCTACCTGCTCGATTTCCTCGCGACCCAGCGAGAGGCCGAGCTCGAGTTCCAGCAGAAGCTGGAGGTGCAGAACCAGAGGCTTCTCCACGCCGTCGAGACCCTGGCCTCCACCAGCGGCCAGCTGGGGTCCGCCCACGAGGCCGCCACCCGCGCCGTCCACGCTGCCGATACACTGCCCTACCGCCTCCAGGAGAAGATCGCCGAGTTCACCGCCCAACTGCAGGAGCGCGACGATGAGGACAAGGCCGCGATGGCCAAGGAGCTCGAGACGCTCCGCGATGCCGAGGGCCAGCGACTCGGCGCCCTCGTCGGCACCATCCAGTCCGCCACCAAGGAGTTCGCCGCCGTCGAGCGCGAAGCTCGCGCCGCGCTCGCGGATGCCCGCCGCGAGGCCACCGAGGCGGCACCGGCGATCGCCGCCGCCCTCGGCGCGGCCACCACCCGGGCCGAGGCCGCGCTCAACCAATCCGCCACGCACGCGCAGAACGCGATCGCCGCCACGGAGAACCGCGCCCGCGAGACCTTCGCAAGCGCCGAAGCCATCGCCGACCGTATCCTTGAGCGCACTGCCGCGCTCCGCGCCGCCGAGCAGGACCTCGCGGCGGCTCTCCAGCAGAAGATCGAGCTGCTCCATGCGGCCACCCGCGACCTCCCCCGCGCGCGCTCCACCGCAGAAGTCGAAACCGGCGCCGCGCCCGCCGCCCACCCCGCCCCGGCTGGAACGGAGCCGCCCGCGACATCCGCCGCCGAGCTTGCAGGCCTGCAGCTCACCGCTTTTCCGCGGATGCGAAGAGACCCGGCTTCGCCGCGCGCCACGGAAGCGGCCGCAGAGGACGCTGGCTCCACCGCCGGTGGAGCGGGGCCCGTGACGACCGCTGCCGCAACCGAACTCCCCGAGCCCGCGCCCGACGCCGTTGGCGCCGAACCGCCGCCGAAGCGAGAGCCCCGCCGCAAGTCCTCCACGCGCAGCCTGGGCGAGTCCGTGCTCCCGGGTTTTGCCGAGCCCGAGATTGTCTACGACGCCGAGCCCGCCTCCCACTCCGCCCCGGCGAAGACCGCCGACGGCGCCACGCGGCTTCTCGTCACCGCCTACATCGGGATCGGCAACAAGGTGTTCATTCGCGGCGAGGGCCCCGGGCTCAGCTGGCAGAAAGGCGTGCCGATGGAGTTCGTCTCGATCGGCAAATGGTCCTGGGAGGCGCCCACCGCCACCGAGCCGCTGAAGGTCCAGCTGCTCAAGAACGACGACCTCGCCGCGCAGGGCGAGCCGATCACGATCCCCCCGGGGCACCATGTGGAGTCCACCCCGGTCTTCCGCGAGCCCGACCCATTCTGAGTGCGAGGCCGACGCCCGCTCAAGCGACGGCCTTTTCGCGGTTCCACCCGCGGTGGCGGATGTCCAGCGTGAGGTTGTACACCGCGACAAACGAGGGGAACAGGTTCCCGAGGATGCCCACCGAGTCGTTCTTGCCCCACACGAAGTAGGCCAAGGTCATCAGGCTGCCGACGACACTCATGTACCAGAAAAGCCGTGGCATCACCACCCGGCCGGCCTGCTTCGCCGCCCACCACTGCACAAACCAGCGCCCGCCGAACATCATCGTTCCGATGTAGCCGATGAGCTTCCACGCGGTGATGGTGAGCTCCGCCCCGAAGAGCGAACCGTTGAACAGAACCTCGTTCATCGCCCCCTGCTAACAGCCACACCGCGGCGTGACAGGCAGAAAATCGGCGTCGAGCCCGGGATCACGTTGAGCCCCGTCAACGCCGCCGGCGCACGTTGCTGCTAGGCTCCGGCCATGTCGAGTCCCGCCACCGCCAGCCTTCGCCATCTCCTGCTCCCCCGGGAGCACGGGAGCTGGAGCCTGGCCGGGGAGCCGGTTGCACTCGGGCTGCTCGCCGCCCCCTCGCCTGCAGGAGCAGCGCTGGCATTCACGGCGAGCGCGCTGTTCCTCGCCCGGCGGCCGTGGCAATGTGCACGCGGTCGCCTCGACTCGGCCGCTCGCCGCACCGCACTCCTGCTGCTCGGAACGCTCGCCGCCTGCGCCGGCGCCGCGTTGTTCGCGGCCGGCCAACTCGGCGGAGGGGCATCCTTGTGGCCCGCGCTCCTCGCCCTGCCGCCAGCGGCGGTTTTCCTCGTGCTCGACTCCCGGGGCGAAAGCCGTGCCGCCGAGGCCGAACTCGCCGGCGCGGCGGCGTTCGCCACCCTGCCGGCCGCCTTCGCCACCCTGGCCGGCTGGGACACCGCGATGGCCCTGGGCCTTGCGGCGGCGATGCTGCTGCGCGCCGTTCCTGCCGTGCTTGTCGTCCGCGCGTTCCTCCGGCGCCGCAAGGGGCGGCCCGTCCCGGCGTTTCCGGCGCTGGCCGCGTCGGCGGCGGCGGCGATCGCCGTGGGGGCGCTCCACCGGGCGGGCCTCGCCACTGTATCCACTGTTTGCGCCACCGTGCTGCTCCTGCTGCGCGCGCTCTGGCTGCTCGGCCCCGCCGCGCCAGCCCTGCGAGCCCCGCTCCTCGGCGCCCTCGAGGCGGCCCTGGGCGCGGTCTTCGTGCTCGCGACCGCTCTCGGCTGACAGCGCCGCCTCGCCGCATACGGTCCCTTTTCCTCCATGAGCTCAAACACCCTCCTCTCCTCGGACCAGTTCGGGGCCCTCCCGCTGGCCGCGTGCACCCAGTTCTCCGACAGCGGCATCGTCAGCCGCACGATCCTCTCGGCCGGCCGCACCCGCGTGGTGCTCTTCAGCTTCGCGATCGGCCAGGAACTCACCGAGCACGCCACCCCCGCCCGGGCGCTGGTGCAGATGCTTTCCGGCCGCGCCGAGTGGACGCTCGGCGGCGAGAAACGTCCGCTCGCGGCCGGCGACCTGCTCCATATGCCGCCGGGCCTGCCCCACGCCGTGCACGCCACCGAGCCGTTCTCGATGCTCCTCACGCTCGTGCGCGAAAACGACTCGGCGGCCCCGATCCCCAACGGGGACGGCATGGAGTAGACCACGCCTGCGTCACCTCGCGGTTGTTGCCTGCGGGCTCGGCACCCCGTATTCAGCATCCGAGACCACCGACCACCCACCGCCGCCCACCACTCACCGCCCACGGTCCACCGCCATGGCCGCGCCGAAGAACAAACGCCTCGATGTCCGCCCGCTGCTCGAACGCGGGTTGCAGCCCTGCGACGCCGTCGATGCCGCCCTCGCGGGACTGCGCCCCGGCCAGCGGCTCACCGTGTTTGCGCCGTTTCTCCCCTCGCCGTTGATCGAACGCTGCAAGGCGGCCGGTTATGCGGCCCACGCCGCCCGCGCCGCCACCGGCTGGAAGGTCGATTTTTGGCGCGACTGAGCGCAGCGCCGCGCCTTACCTGCCCCCATGCCCGACCGGCCCGCCGACCTGCGCACCGCTGCTCTCGCCCATGCCTTGCGCGCCTGCGAACTCTTCGCCGGCCTCCCGTCCGCCGACGTCGAGACGATCGCCGCCTTCGCGATCCTCAAACCCCTCGCCAAAGGCGCCCTGCTTTTCCGCGAGGGTGAAGCCAGCGAAGGGTTCTATGTCGTGCAACGGGGCGCGGTCAGCGTCCATCGCGTGAGCCCCGCCGGCAAGGAGCAGGTCATCCACGTCTTCCGTCCCGGCGAATCGTTCGCCGAAGCCACGCTCGCCACCGGCACCGGGTATCCGGCCGACGCCCGCGCCGTCGAACCCAGCTCGGTTTTGCTGATCCCGCGCACCCCGATGGTCGAGCTGCTCGGCCGCCGCCCCGATCTCGCCCTACGCATGCTCGGCGCGATGAGCCAGCACCTGCGCGTGCTCGTCGGCCTGCTCGACGACCTCACGCTCAAGGACGTCGAGACCCGCCTGCTCAACTGGCTCCTGAAACGTTGCCCGCCGGCCACCACGGGCGAGGCCCGCGTGGAGCTGCGCTCGACCAAACGCACGCTCGCCGCCGAGCTCGGCACCACGAGCGAGACGCTCTCCCGCACCTTCGCCCGCCTGCGTACGGCAGGGCTGATCCGCGTCGAGCGCGCCGCCGTGCTCGTGCGCGACTGCGCCGCCCTGCGCGTGCGCTTCGCCCGCCTCCTCGGCGAATAGCCGGGCCCGCCCGCGCGGGAATTTGCTTTCCGGATTCGCACCGCGGCGAAAAACGGCCATTCCTTTGACCCGCATCAACGCCCCTCGGCCCCGACCGTTGCCCCCGCGCTCCCCGACCGCCTCTCTCCCTCCATGAAAGCGAACGTGATCTCCGGCACGTTGCTCGGGGGCCTCATCGGCCTCGCCTTGGGCATCGGCACGTACACGTTCGTCTACGCCAAAGGGTATTCCTACCTCTCGAACAACCCGCAGGCCTGCGCGAACTGCCACGTGATGGAGAATCAGTACGCGGGCTGGCTGAAGTCGAGCCACCACTCGGTCGCCACCTGTAACGACTGCCACACACCCCACAACCTCGTCGGTAAATACGCCACCAAGGCCGAGAACGGCTTCTGGCACTCCTTCTACTTCACCACCGGCGGTTATCCCGAAAACATCCAGGCCCGCGAAAAGAGCCGCCGCATCACCGAGAACGCCTGCCGCCGCTGCCACGCCGACCTCGCCGCCGATGTCGCTTCGCCCCACGCCGGCGCCGGCAACCTCTCCTGTATCCAGTGCCACGGCCACGTCGGCCACATGAAGTGACACGACCACCGCTTTCCGCGGCCCCCAACCCACCGTCCCCAGACGCACTCCCTTCAGTATCCACCGCCATGAACTCCTCCTCCCGCCGCGGTTCCGTCACCCGATTCCTGCTCGCCACCGTGCTCGCCGCCCTCGCCGCCGTCGGCGGCCTCGCGCTCCTCATGAACATCTTCGAGCGCAAACAGGAGGCCAAGGTCCCGTTCTTCAAGGTCGTCGACATCACCGACGACACCACCGACCCCGCCGTCTGGGGGAAGAACTTCCCTCTGCAGTACGACGACTACAAACGCACCGTCGACCAGGTCCGCACCCGCTACGGCGGCAGCGATGCCCTCCCCCGCACCCCCACTGCCGCCGACCCGCGCAGCACTGTCACCCAGTCGAAGATCGAGGAGGATCCGCGCCTGAAGAAGATGTGGGCCGGCTACGCCTTCGCCGCCGACTTCCGCGAGGAACGCGGCCACGCCTACATGCTCAGCGACCAGACCTTCACCGACCGCCAGAAGGTCGTGAAACAGCCGGGCGCCTGCCTCAACTGCCACGCCTCGATGTATACCGCGTACAAGAAGGCCGGCGACGGCGACCTCACGAAGGGCTTCGAGAAAATCTGCGCCCTGCCCTACGCCGAGGCCGCCAAGCTCGTCGAGCACCCCGTCTCGTGCATCGACTGCCACGACCCGCAGACGATGGCCCTGCGCGTCACCCGCCCCGCCTTCATGGAGGGGATGCGCAACCTCAAGGCCGCCCAAGGCGTGAAGGACTACGACGTCAACCGCGACGCCACGCGCCAAGAGATGCGCAGCTACGTCTGCGGCCAATGCCACGTCGAGTACTACTTCAAGGGCCCGGAGAAGAAGCTCACCTACCCCTGGCACAACGGCCAGAAGGTCGAGCAGATTCTCGCCTACTACGACGCCGCCGGCTTCAAGGACTGGACGCACAAGGACACCGGCGCCCCCGCCCTCAAGGCGCAGCACCCCGAATTCGAATTGTGGAGCCAGGGCATCCACGCCCGCAGCGGCGTCGCCTGCGCCGACTGCCACATGCCCTACAAACGCGAGGGCGCCCACAAGATCAGCAGTCACCACGTGCGCTCGCCGCTGCTCGACATCAACCGCTCCTGCCAGACCTGCCACAAGTGGTCCGAGCAGGAGCTGAAGGACCGCGTCGAGACGATTCAGACCCGCTTCCACAACCTGCGTAACGTGGCCATGGATGCGCTGATGGACCTCATCGACGACCTCAAGGCCGCGCAGGCCGCCGGCGCCACCGACGACCAGCTGAAGGACGGCCGCGAGTTCCAGCGCAAGGCGCAGTTCTTCTTCGACTTCGTCGAAGCGGAGAACTCCTCCGGCTTCCACGCGCCCGACGAGGCCGCCCGCATCCTCGGCGAATCGATCGACTTCAGCCGCAAGGGCCAGAAAGCCGTGCGCGACCTGCTCCCTCGCCCCGCCGGCGCCACCCCCACCGCCTCCATCCCGTAACAATCTCCCCCCAGGCGGGCCATGCGCCCGCTGTTCTGCACTCCCACCGGGGCCGGTCGTTCGCGACCGGCCCTTGGTGTTTCGTCAGCACCGACAGCCGAGCGCCCCCTCGCCCGCCTCCGCGTTCCGGCCCTCCCGCCTCAACACCCGAGCGCACACTTTTTTGTTCCGATCGGAACAAGAAAGTGTGCGTCGTCCCCAGCCCGAGCGCCGCCGCGCTCCGAGTTTGAATCCTGCGCGGCGATCCCCGAACCTCCACCACCGTGCCGCCCTTCGCCTCGCCCATGCGCCCCACTTCCCTCGCCCTCGTCACCGGTGCCAGCGGTTTCGTCGGCGGCAGAATCGTCGACCGCCTCCTGCGCGACGGGCGCCGCGTGCGCGCCTTCAGCCGCCGCCCCCTCCCGGAGCTCGAGTCGCGCGGGGTGGAGATCGTCCTCGGGGAACTCGCCGAGCCCACCGCGCTGCAGCGCGCCTGCACCGGGGTGAATTCGGTTTTCCACGTCGCCGCCCGCGTCGGGGTCTGGGGTCCGGCACGCGAGTTCCACGCCGTCAACGCCGAGGGCACAGCCAACCTGCTCGCCGCTGCCCGCGCCGCCGGCGTGGCGCAATTCATCTACACCAGCACCCCCAGCGTCGTGTACTCGGGCCACGATCAGCGCGGGGTCGACGAGTCCGCCCCCCTCTGCGCCACGGCCCCCTGCGCCTACCCGACCTCCAAGGCCGCCGCCGAACAACTTGTCCGCGCCGCCAATTCTCCCGTGCTCCGCACCGTCGCGTTGCGCCCCCATCTGGTCTGGGGGCCTGGCGACCATCATCTCGTGCCGCGAGTCGTCGCCCTCGCGCGCGCCGGTCGCCTGCGCATCGTGGGCAACGGGAAAAACCGCGTCGACCTCACCCACATCGACAACGTCGTCGATGCCCACCTGCTCGCCGAGCACGCCCTCGCCACACCTGACTCGCCCGCGGCCGGCCGCGCCTATTTCATCACCAACGGCGAGCCCGTCGCGCTCTGGCCGTGGATCAACGCCCTGCTCCTGCACCTCGGCGCGATGCCGATTCACCGTCGCGTCTCGCTTCGTGCCGCCAGCACCGTCGGCGCCATAGGCGAGGCGCTGTGGACGCTCTTCCCCTTGCGCGGCGAGCCGCCGATGACGCGTTTCGCCGCCAAGGAACTGGCCACCGATCATTGGTTCTCGATCGAAGCCGCCCGCCGCGACCTCGGCTACGAGCCGCAGGTGTCGATGGCCACCGGCCTCGAAGCCTACCTCCCGGTCTTGCGCGCTGAACTCGGCCTCTAGCCGGCCGCACCGCGGTGCCGGCGCGCAACCCGATCTGGAACTGCTCCCGCGCGCAGTTCCTCGCCGACAGCAGACCCAGCCGAGACGCCCATGGGGCGGGCTGCGCGCCCGACTCCGGTGCGCCCCCCAGAGAACACCCCCGACCGGGGATATGCACCGGACTCTTTGTCCTCTTCGTTCCCTTCTGTCGGTCCGATCGTCCCGTACTCCGCCCTGCCACCCGCCCACCGTCGAAAGACTCGCGCCCCGCGGCACAAGCTGTTCCGCTGGCGGTCTTCCTTCCGCTCGCGATGAAACGCCTCCTTTCGCTCCTCCTCGCCCTCGCCACCCTCCTTGCCCCACTCGTGGGCTTCGCCGCCGGCGGCGCCACCGAGTCGATGTCCGAGCGCGAGCTCAAGCGCATCCTCCAACGCCAGCAGACCATTCTCGCCGCCGCGCAAGAGGCCGGCGATAACCTCGACCGCAGCAACACCGAGATGCAGCTCAGCGAGGTCGTCCGCGATTACGAGGCGCTGCTGCGCCGGGATCCGAAGTTCACGGCCACCTACATTGCCTACGGCCTGTTCCTCAACACCACCGGCCACCCGAAGCGCTCCTACGACATCTTCAAGCGCGCCGAGGCGATCGAGCCCGACCTCGCCGTCATCAAGAACCAGCTCGGCAACCACCACGCCGAGGAGGGCGAGTACAAGGAGGCCGCCGCCTACTACGAAGGCGCCATCGCCCTCGCGCCGAAGGAACCGCTTTATCACTACCAACTCGGCACGCTCCTCTACGAATACCGCGAGTTCTTCGTCGACTCCAAGCTCTACGCCCGCGCCGCGCTCCTCGAGCGCAGCACCGCCGCCTTCGCCAAGGCCGCCGAGCTCGCCCCCGACAACATCGCCTACGCCTACCGCCACGCCGAGAGCTTCTACGACCTGCCCGCGCCCGACTGGGACATCGCCCTCGCCGCTTGGAAGGCGATCGAGCAACGAGCCAAGCCCGGCGTCGAGTTCCAGACCCTCCAGCTCCACCAAGCCAACATCCTCATCCAGCTCGGCCGCGCCGACGAGGCCCGCGCCCTCCTCGACCAGATCACCGAGGCGCCGCTCCAACCCAACAAACAAAAGCTGGTTGAACAGCTCGCCGGAACCCCCGAGAAAGCGCCCTGATGGACCTCCGCAACGGCCTCCTCTTCTTCATCATCCTCGTCAGCAGCCTCTGCATCCACGAGTGGGCGCACGCCTGGGTGGCCGACAAGCTCGGCGACCCCACGCCGCACAATGAGGGCCGGCTCACCCTCAACCCGGTGCCGCACATCGACCTCATCGGCACGATCGTCTTCCCGCTGTTCTGCATCTTCGTCCTCGATGGCCGGTTCTTCATCGGCTGGGCCCGGCCGGTGACCGTCAACGCCAACTATTTCAGGCATCCAGGTCGTGGCGACGTCCTCGTCACCGCCGCCGGCCCGTTCGCCAACTTCGCGCTCACGCTCCTCTCGGCCCTCGCCGGCGCCGTCGCCATCCGCTTCCTGCCCGCGGCCCAGGACCTCGCCCTCGGCGTGATCTCGATCAACGCCTGGCTCTTCGTCTTCAACATGCTCCCGCTGCCGCCGCTCGATGGCGGCCGCATCCTGCGCTACCTCGTCAACATGTCGTGGGAGACCTTCGCCCGCATCTCGCAGTGGAGCATGTTCATCCTCATCGGGGCGTTCTACCTCATCCCCCAGTTCTCCGCGCTCTTCGGCATCCTCATCGGCATCACCGCGACGCCGGCCGTTCTGCTGTTCAGCCTGTTGGCGCGGATCTGAGCGGGTCCGCTTGCGCCATCACGCGAGGCCCGCACGTTGCGCGCTACGCGATGAACACGATCACCACCGAACAACTCCTCTCCGCGCTCTCCTGGCGTTACGCCACCAAGACCTTCGATCCGGCGCGCAAGATCTCGCCCGCCACTTGGGCGGCACTCGAGGACTCGCTCGTCCTCACCCCTTCCTCCTTCGGCCTGCAGCCGTGGCGCTTCCTCGTCGTGCGGGATCCCGCCATCCGGGCCCGTCTCCGTCCCCACGCCTGGGACCAGGCGCAGGTGACCGACGCCTCGCACTTCGTCGTCTTCACCGCCCGCACCGAGATCACCGCGACCGACATCGCCCATCTCATCGAGCGCACCGCCGAGGTCCGCGGCCAACCCGCCGCCGCGCTCGCCGGCTACCGCCAGATCATGGAAGGCAGCCTGCTCAACGACGCCCGCAAGCCGCACCTCGCCGACTGGGCCGCCCGCCAGGCCTACATCGCGCTGGGCCAACTCCTGACCGCCGCCGCCGTCCTCGGTATCGACGCCTGCCCGATGGAAGGCTTCGATCCCGCCAAGTTCGACGAGATCCTCGGCGTCCGGAAGGATGGCTACGCCTGCCACGCCGCCGTCGCGCTCGGCTACCGCGCCGCAGACGACAAATACGCCACGCTCCCGAAGGTCCGGTACCCGAAGCCCGAAGTCATCCAAACCATGTAGGTCCGGTCTCCGACCGGACGCGCCCGACTCCGCCCGGCACCTCCGGCCCGTGCCCCCATGGCCGGTCGAAGACCGGCCCTTCCCGCCCCCCGTTGCGGAGTATCTCAGCGTATCACCCTCCCCGCCGCCATCTTGTTCCCCGCGGCTGGGCGGCGCAGCCGCTCAGCCCTCCGTTCCAGACTCCCTGATTTCCGCATTCCTCCTCCCGCCATCCCGCCTGTCCGTTTCTCGATCTCCTGATTTCCAGATTCTCGGTCCGGTTCCTGACCCGATTCATTACCCGCGCCACCACCTTCGCGAGGCCGCCCCTCCCGGGCGGCCTTTTGCTTTGCCGACCTCCGAGCGCGCCCACACTTGGCCCACCTGCCTATGCACCAGCATACCTTCCGCCGTTTCCTCGCGCTCGCCCGCCCCCAGCGCGGCCGTATCGCCCTCGGCATCGTGCTCATTCTCCTCGCCACCGCGCTCACCCTCCCCGCGCCGTGGATCTTCAAGATCCTCATCGACGACGCCCTCCCCGCCCGCGATCTGCGCCTCCTCGGCTGGCTGCTGGTCGCCTTCACCGCCATCTTCATCCTCCGCGCCTGGATCACCTTCGTGCGCAACCGCGTCCTCCAGTACGCCGCCATGCGCCTCGTCTGCGATGTGCGCATCCAGCTCTTCGCCCATCTGCAGTCGCTCTCCCTGCGCTACTTCGACGCCAACCAGACCGGCAAGACCGCCTCCCGAATTTCTCAGGACACCAACGAGGTCTACGCCCTCACCAACGGCTTCCTCATCACCGTCGTCTCCGATGCCATTACCCTGCTCGGCGTGCTCGGCTTCCTCTTCTTCGTCGAATGGCATCTGGCGCTCGCCGTCGCCGCCGTGCTGCCGCTCTTCCTCGTCAACCACCTCCACCAGCGCCGCCAGATGCGCGAGGAGAGCCGCGTGCACCGCCAGAACTGGGACCACGTCGTCGGCTTCCTCCACGAGAAGGTCGCCGCCGCGCGCGT
Organism: Verrucomicrobiota bacterium; assembly: GCA_023457035.1. GTDB lineage: Bacteria > Verrucomicrobiota > Verrucomicrobiia > Opitutales > Opitutaceae > CAJCBL01. Next base: position 46,522 of record JAEWNN010000024.1, on the reverse strand, counting down.
CGTGAAGTCCTTCACGAAGGAGCAGGAGGAGATCGCCGCCTTCACCGCCGGGATCAACGCCGACTACTACAACTACTCCCGGATCGTCATCCGCTACACCAAGATCGGCATCATCGCCGACCTCCTCGGCTCGCTCGGCACGCTCGCCGTGCTCGGCTACGGCGGCTGGCTCGTGATCGAGGGCCGCATGCCCGTCGGCACCCTCGTCGCCTTCTACGGCTACATCGCCTTCATCTTCCCGCCCATCGTCCGCTTCGCCGACCTCAACCTCATCTTCCAGCGCGCCACCACGGCGCTCGAGAACATCTTCGCCCTCCTCGACACCAAGCCCGAGGTCGCCGACGCCCCCGCCGCCCGTTCGTTGCCTCCAGTCCGTGGCGACGTCGAGTTCCGCGATGTCTGTTTCGACTACGATCAGGAGCCGCCCGGCCAGGGCCGCCCGCGCACCCTCACCAACATCTCCTTCACCGCCCCGGCTGGGAGACTCATCGCCTTCGTCGGCCCGAGCGGCTCCGGCAAGAGCACGTTGGTCAACCTCCTCGCCCGCTTCTACGACCCCGCCTCCGGCGCCATCACCATCGACGGCCACGACATCCGCGGCGTCACTGCGGCCTCGCTGCGCGGCCAGATCGGCATCGTCCTCCAGGAGAACATCCTCTTCTCCGGCACGCTGGAGGAAAACCTCAAGTACGGCCGACCCGACGCCACCCGCGAGCAGATCGTCGCCGCCGCCAAGGCCGCCAACGCCCACGAGTTCATCGCCGCCCTGCCGGACGGCTACGCCAGCACCGTGGGCGAGCGCGGTGTGAAGCTCTCCGGCGGCCAGCGCCAGCGCATCGCCATCGCCCGCGCCATCCTGAAGGACCCACGCATCCTCATCTTCGACGAGGCCACCAGCGCGCTCGACACCGCCTCCGAGCGCCTCATCCAGCAGGCCATGGAGCGGCTCATGCACGGCCGCACGACCTTCGTCATCGCCCACCGCCTCTCCACCATCCAGAAGGCGGACACGATCCTCGTCATGGAGCAGGGCCGCCTCGCCGAGTCCGGCACCCACGCCGAGCTCCTCGCCCGCGGCGGACTATACGCCCGTCTCCACGCGCTCCAGTTCCAGGAAGTGGGTTGAGCGGCAGCCGAACGCTCCGCCGCGCACACCGCCCGCGTGCGCCAGCGCCCCTGTCCTCCAATCCCGCCCGGCCCACCGCGGCGCTTGCCTTCCCCCGGTCCCGCCGCCCACGCTGCGCGATCAACATGACCGCTCCCGCTCTCACCGGCGCCCAGAAATCGCATCTCCGCAGCCTCGGCCAGACGATGGACTGCCAGCTCACCATCGGCCACGAAGGCATCACCGCGCCCGTCGTCGCCGAAATGGAGAGACTCTTCGCCCGCCACGAGCTCATCAAGGTGAAGCTGCTCGCCGAGCGCGACGAACGTCCCGCCCTCTGCGCCGCGATCGAGGAGAAGACCGGTGCCGCCGAGGCCGGCTCGGTCGGCAAGACCGCCCTCTTCTACCGCCAGCACCCCGACGCCAAGAAGCGCACGATCGAGCTCCCCGCGCCGAAGGGGAAGTCCGCGGGGGAATAACACCGCTCCGCCAGCGCCGCGCTCAAAGTGTCGTCGCCGCGGATCTCCGTTCTCGGCGGACAGTGCCGCCGCGAAAGGCTCGGCTCCAAACCGGATCGGGCAGCCTTCCGTACCCATTCCCTGATTTCTTGAGTTCCAGATTCTCTTCTCCGGGACTCCATCCGCTCCGTTCCCCTTATCCCTCTTTCCACATTCCGCTTCCGGAATACCGCGTAGCGGAACGCTCGACCGACGTCACCGCGTCAGCTCGTACATCGCGTAGCCGGCGCGCAGATTCGGGAGGAAACGGCAGGGGCGTTCCCAGTCACCACGCAGCAGTGCGCGCCGTGCGATCTTGATCCGCTCCTTCGCGCAGAACGCCTCGAAGTCGGCCACCGAGAGCGGATTCGTCGGACGCGTCTCGGCCCAGTCGGTCGTGTACACCTCGTTGCGCAGCTTGCCGCCGCTGCACAACGCCCCCCAGCGGTTCTTCCAGTAGCCGTGGTTCACGAAGCCGACCGTCACGCACTTGCCGGCCCGCAACGCCTCGCGCAGCACCTCGGCCGGCTTCGCCAGCTCCTCGATCGTACGCGAGAAGATCACGCGGTCGAAATACGCGTCGGGCAGCGCGCGCAGGAAGTTCGTCATGTCGCCCTGGTACGCCGTCACCCCGCGCTTCACGCAGGCAGCCACCTTGTCGACATCGAGGTCCACGCCCACGGCGAAAACCTGGTGCGTGTGCACGAGATACTCGAGCAGCACCCCACGCCCGCAGCCCAGCTCGCACACGCGGCTGCCCGTCTCGACCCACTCGCCGAGCAGGCGCATGTCGACAGTGCGGCGTTCCGCGAGTTTTCCGATGCTGGCCATGGCGCTAGCTCTGGCAGGCCCGCCGCGCTCCGGCGAGAAAAACGTGCGGCGACTCCCGCCAAGCGGTGCGCGCGAGCTCGCACCCTACGCCGGCGGCACACCCGCGCCTCAGTACTGGCGCCGGCCGTCGGCGTCGTAACCACGGGGTGGCCCCGCCTTCGGGTGCGCCAGCTCGTAGCCGCCTTCCTTGGTCAGGGTCACGGGCACGACCGTGTACCCCCGGCCAATCCGGCCGACAGAGGTCGCCAGCGGCCCGCCCACTTCGCCCGTCACCGCGTTGTAGGCGAACTCGACGCTCGCCGTTTCCGTCTCCAGAAAATGCTGCTGCGCCGCGGCGGCGATCTGCCGGGCGTCGTTGTCCATCCTCTTGCCCAGCGACTCCACCCGCACCTTCTGGAACGCCGGGATCGCCATCGCCGCCAGCAGGCCGCCCATCGGCACGACCGCCACACCCATGTAGCCCATGATCAGGCCGGCCAACGCCATGCCGCCGCCGACGAGCGCGCCCTTCGCCTGCTTGATCCGCGACTGCGCCACATGCCCGCAGATGATCGCCGGGAGCATGAAGACAAAAAAGAGCGGGAACAGCACCAGCGTGCAGATGCCGCAGACCAGGCTGACCGTCGCCAGCCCGCACCGCCTCGGCACGGCGGTGCACGGGTGCGCCCCCGGGATCGGCGGCGCAAGCGGCGGCGGCACCGCCCCGCCACTCGCCGGGAAGGCCACATCGATCCGTCTCCAGTCCAGCCAGCCCTCGCGCCAGCACAGATCCGTCGGCTGCAACTCGCCGCGCGCGATCTTCTCGCGCACCTCGGCTTCGCTCACGGGGCCCTGTTTCACTCCATTGACGGCGATGTGGTACATGGAAAGCGGGGTTTCGGTTCGAGTCCGCCCGATGCAGCCAGCTTGTCCCGCGCGATGCGAATCCGAAATCCCGCCACCGCGCTGCCGGCCTCCGGTCCGCTCCCCTCCGCCACCCCGCGCCCGACCCTTGTCACGTATTACGTGACAAACATTCCGCCCGAGGAGCCGCGACGGGAACACCCTCGCTGCGCTGGCCACCAACCCACCCGGCCTCGGTCGATCCATTCCGGGGATATCTCACCTTTCACGTGCCGAACGGTCTGCTCGGCTTCCCGGCAAGCACCGCAACCGTGCCAGCGCCGACACGCCGACCAGCGGGCTTTGCCGCGGATACATTGTGCACCCCGCTGCATCGGCAAACCCGATGCCCAGCCCGCGGCGTACTAGGGAAACCACCCCGGTGGCATCGGGGTTGCCAACCCGCTCCCGCGCCCGCTACGTTCTCCGACCCTGCTTTCCTCCCGTCGCCTCCTCCGGCGCCGATTATCGCCCATCATGGATCCGTTGCCCCAACCGACCGCCACCACCCAAATCCGGGATGTCGTGGCCGCCCCCACCGAACTCCGCCACGCCCTCGCCACCGGCCGCACCTCCGTCTGGCGCTACGAGTTCGACACCGGCACCCTCTTCAGCGACGGCATCCTCGACCTCATCCTCGGCTTCCCCGCCGGCAGCACCCGCACCCCCAAAGAGTGGCTACGCCTCGTCCACCCGGACGATCTCAACCGGCTCCAGGCCCAATGGCTCGCCGCCGGCGACGGCCGCGCCCTTCAGCTCGATCTCGAATTCCGCCTGCTCGACCGCAACGGCTCCATCCGCTGGTTCCACGGCCACGGCGCCGCCACCAGCGGGCCCGGCCGCCCCCGGGCGGTCGCCGGCGTCGTCCAGGAGATCACCGAACGCAAACACGCCGAGGAGGAGCTCCACGAGCTCAGCCGCTACAACCGCCAGCTGCTCGATCTCAGCCCCGACCCCGTCATCGTCCTCGACGCCGCCGGCACCATCCTCGACGTCAACCCCGCCGCCCAGACCCTCACCCGCGCCGAGCGCTCCGGCCTCATCGGCATCGACTTCGCCCAGCGTTTCACCGACCCCGCCCGCGCCCGGCAGCTCTGGATCGAAGCCCTCGCCCGCGGCACCGTGCGCGACGCCGAGATCGGTCTCGTCGCCGCGCCCGACAGCCAGCCCGTCCCGCTGCTGTGCAACGCCACCGCCCTCGCCGCCGAGGACGGCTCGCCCCGCGGCGTGCTCATCGTCGCCCGCGACATCTCCGCCCGCAAAGCCGCCGAGGCCGAGCGCTTCATGACCGAGGCCCGCGTGCGCGAGACCCAGAAACTGGAGTCGCTGGGCGTGCTCGCCGGCGGCATCGCCCACGACTTCAACAACCTGCTCACCGGCATCCTCGGCAACGCCTCTCTGGCCAAGCTCGACCTCGCCGAGGGCACCCCTCCCTACAACTGCGTCGAGGAGATCGAGAAGGCCTCCCTGCGCGCCGCCGAGCTCTGCCGCCAGATGCTCGCCTACTCCGGCAAGGGCCGCTTCGTCGTCCAGTTGCTCGACCTCTCCGAGCTCATCACCGAGGCCGCCCCCCTGCTCGAACTTTCCACGACCAAGAAGGCCAAGCTGCGCTTCTTCCTCAACAAGAACCTCCCCCTCATCCAGGCCGACGTTAACCAGCTGCGCCAGGTCGTCATCAACCTCGTCTCCAACGCCGCCGAGTCCATCGGCGAGAAGGACGGCGTCATCCGCATCACCACCGGCGCCATGCGCGCCACCCGCGAGTACCTCCACCAGACGCACCTCGCTCCCGACCTGCCCGAGGGTCTCTACATCTTCGTCGAAGTCAGCGACAACGGCGGCGGCATGTCGGCCGAGATCCTGCAACGCATCTTCGAGCCGTTCTTCACCACCCGTTTCACCGGCCGCGGCCTCGGCCTTTCCGCCGTGCTCGGCATCGTCCGCGGGCACAACGGCGCCATCAAGGTCGAGAGCGAGCCCGGCAAGGGCGCCTCCTTCCTCGTCCTCTTCCCCGCCGCCGAGCAGTCCGCCACCCTCCCGCCCGAGCAGCCCCCCGCCGCCCCGCCCAACAAGCGTATCCTGGTCGTGGACGACGAGGAGACCGTGCGCAGCGTGATGGCCCGCATGCTCCGCTCCTTCGGCTACGAGGCCGTCGTCGCCTGCAACGGCCAGGAGGCCGTGCAGCTCTTCCACTCCGGCCGCGACGATTTCCGCGCCGTCCTGCTCGACCTCACCATGCCCGAGCTCGATGGCGCCGAGACCTTCCGCGAGATCCACCGCCTCCGCCCCGAGCTGCCTGTCGTGCTCATGAGCGGCTACAGCGAGCAGGACGCCGTCGCCAAGTTCGGCGCCGCCGGCCTGGCCGGTTTCCTCCAGAAGCCCTTCCAGCCCGACGCCCTCCGCGCCCGCCTCACCGCCGTCCTCGGGTGACAGCGCACGCCGCCTTCACGCCGCCCGGCGTCGAGAAGAACGCGGCCCCTTCAGCTGCCGCGACCGTCGGTGGCGTGGGTGAAGCGAAGCGCCAACTTGCCGGCGTAGTGCTTCGCCTGCGCAACGCCGCTCGGTGAGCGGGCAGTCCCACGCATTCGCATCGACGATGGCCAACCGGGTGTTGCGGTATTCGAGGATGTGGTCGGCCGTGAGCGGCTTGCCGCGCCGGCCGCCGCCCTCGATCCGCCCGGGCGTGATCGGGTACTCGCGCCGCACGCGACGGCCCTCGACCACGCCCCAGCCAGCCGCGCGCATTGCGGGGTCGATGTGCTCGGCACGAGTCTCGGATTCTTCGATACGAGTCGGGAGTGCGCCCCGAGCAGAGCGAAATCCCGGCTACGCTGCAAAGATTACTTTCTCGGCAACGTTCCGGGGCATCACCACTTGGTCCGGCATCCCACCAAGATCAGTCAAGTGTGAGTCCAGTTATCAGTCAGCACGAGCAACCGCGCCCCACTGCTTCATCCGCGCGTGGCACTCTGCTTTGGGGAAGTACCGCTCCAGCGAAAGCAGGTGTGCCAGTTTCGATGCCGCGACTTTCGGTGCGAGCACCCGCGCCTCCACCAGCCGATCCATGATCCAGAGCGTCCCGTGGACTTCGACCGCCCGCGCCTCGGCCGCCTTGCGCAGCGCCTTGTCGCTCGAAAGCAGCATCGCATCCAGCCTCCGCGCGAGCAGGAGCACCGAGCAGTCGTTGAACCGCGCCTTGCTTCCCACCTCTGCCTCGAGCGCCGCCACTTCCGCCAACTCCTCGAAACCCAGGCCGTGTTCGCGGATCTGCCCGCTCGTGAAATACGCCAGCGCCTGTTCGTGCCCGCCTGCCTCCAGCTCGTTCCGGATCAGGTCCGTCGTATGCGTCTCGATCCCGAGCTGAAACCAGAGGTCGAACAGCCCGCCCAGTTCCATGTCGATCAGCACGTTGGCGTCCTAGACGGCGATTCGCATGGGCGGCGCGGCGCTGTTTCAGCAGACCTCGGCGGCGAACAGCCGGTCGAATTCCCGCGGCGTCTTGTCGAGCAACTCCGCCGCCTTGGACCGCGTGATCAACTCCTGCGCGGCGGCTCGGTAAACGAGCTGTTCGTAACGGTCCGCCTGCTCGGTGCCGTCCCACTCGCCCGGCTCGGTCTTGCGCGTCTTGCTGTTCTGAAAATGGAAGGTGCGGAGCTGCGCCGCCGAGATGATCCCGAGGTCGGCCGCCCGCCGCATCAACGCCGCGATCGAGATGCCCCAGTCCGCCTTGATGCCGAGCCGCTCACGATAGCTGATCCCATCGGGGCGCTTCGCCCCGACGCGTTTCCGCAGCTGTGTGGCCGGCAGCAGCAACGCGCCGGCAAACCGGTAGCAGAGCGACTCCTTCGGCTTGTGCGGAAGCCCCTCGGGCAGCTGCAACACGAGGTGGCCGAGCTCATGTAGCGCGGTCAGCCGTTTGCGTGGGAGATCCCGGTTCAACCAGGCCGCCAGCACGATGACCGGCGTGCGGTCGTCGGCCCAACCGGAGAAACCGTTGAAGCTCTCGTCGGCCTCGACCTCCTTCACCTTGATGCCGTGCTCCTCGAGCAGTTCGTGGACATTGGCCAACGCATCCTCGCCGAGCTTCCAACGTTCGCGGATCAGGTCTGCCGCCTTCTCGGCTTCCTGCGCCAGCAACTCGAGCGCCGTCGGCGCGTGGGCGGTCAGGTCGACACGCGGCAGCGGCGGCGTCTGGATTTCGAGGATCGATTCGATCTGGAGGTAGCGCTCGAAGTAGTCGGCCGCCTCCTCGCGCACCCGTTGCACTTCGCGCAGCGGAAACTTGGTGAGCTTGCGAAACTCGATGGCCTCCAGCGCCACCGCCTGCGAACGGAAGAAGAAACCTGCATCGAGGTCGAAGGTGCGCGCAAGCGCGAGCAGCGCCGCCGAATTTGGGCCGGCGAGGCCCTTCTCATACTTCTGCAGCGCTGCATGGGAAAGCTTCACGCCGGCTTCGCCCAGCCGGGTGGCGACATCGCGCAAGGTGAGGCCGCGCATCAGGCGTGCACGCCGCAGGCGCTCGCCAAAGAGCTGCTTGGCATCGGGGGTTTTCATGAGAGTTACAGAACTCTCGATTTCTAGAGATTTGTCAACCGGCGCCTCCCCGTCTGTCTGCCATCGCAATCCGAACTCCCAAGGGTTGCTTGTGGGTTGGCCGTGCCGGCAGCGGTTAAGGACTCCTGAAGAACTGGGACAAGGCGGGCTCACGCGGAGGCGCGGAGAACGCGGAGGACGGATTGGTTCGGGCTCTCCGCGTGCTCCGCGGCTCCGCGTGACACCACTCCGGGGTTCGCTCAGAGCTGGCCGGAGAAGGCTTGGTGGAGGAGCGACTGCTTCAGCTCGTCCAGCGCCGCCGCCTTCCGCTCGTACAACCCTTCCAGCCGCCGTCTCCGCCAACGGGGCGTCGATCTCGTTCGTGATGCGCAGTTGCTCACGAACCGGCGGGGGCGGGATACTTGAGGACGCCGACGCTTTCCTTGCGGAGGACGTCGTCGATGTTGCGGAAGGCTTGTTCGAACATGGTGGGGCGAGCGACGGAAGCGTGGCGGGCGGCGCGGAAATGGAAGCGGGAAGGCGGCGGATTCGCCACACGCGGGACAGCGCCCGCCGCCGGGACGAAGTGGCGTGGGCGCCTCCGGCCGAGGCACCCGAGCGACCGTTCGTCACAGAACACTAGCGACAGTCCACAAACCAGGGGATACTGGCGGCATGAACCCGTCCGAGACTTCGCTGTCCTCTCCCGCCCGCGGCACCCGCCTGCTCGCCGCCTGCGCGTTCGTCGACCTGACCCTCGCGCTGGTGCACCTCGCCTGCCTCTTCGCCGGCGAGGCCACGGCGCGGTTCTTCACCGCCCCGCGCCCCGTGCTGGAGATGATCCGCACCGGCAGTTGGCTGATCGTGCCGGTGTGCCTCGCGATCGTCGCGGTGCTGGGGACCTTCGGGCTCTACGCGTGGTCGGCCGCGGGGCGGATGCGGCGGCTGCCGTGGTTGCGCGGCGGGCTGGTCACAGTGGGCGTGATCTTCACGCTGCGCGGATTGCTCCTGCTCCCGCAGGCCGCCGTGATGCTCCGCCACCCAGGTGCCTTCCCGTGGCAGGTGCCCGTCTTTTCGCTCGTGGCCCTCGCGCTGGGGCTCGCGCATCTGGCCGGCGCCCGGATGCGCTGGACCGCGGTGGGGGAGGCCTCCACGCGCACACCCGTCGCCTAATCCGCACCGGCCCACTTTTCGCGTTTGCAGCCGCCCGCCGCGGCCCATGCTGCCCCGCGTGAACGTCTCCGGTCGCTCGCTCTTCCTCGGTTCCTTCTCGCTGGTGTTTGTCGGCCTGCTCGCCGGCCTCTGGCTCACCCGCGGCACCGCGTGCGCCGCCACTCTCGTCGGCCCGCCGGCGCCCAAGGCCGAGCCCGCTCCCGAGGCCCGCCCCATCGCCCCCCGCGCCGATCTCGGAGAGGGCGAGCAGCGCACCATCCGGCTCTTCGAGGAGGCCTCGCCCTCCGTCGTCTACATCACCACCGTCGCCGAGCAGATCGACTTCTTCAGCCGCGACATCGCCCAGATCCCCCTCGGGACCGGCTCCGGTTTTGTCTGGGACGACTCCGGTCACATCATCACCAACTACCACGTGCTCCGTGGCGCCGATGCCGCCCGCGTCACCCTCGCCGACCGCTCCACTTGGGAGGCCAAGCTCATCGGCGTCGCCCCCGAGAAGGACCTCGCCGTGCTCAAGATCGACGCCCCCCGCGAGAAGCTCCGCCCCATCCCCCTCGGCTCCTCGCACGACCTGCGCGTCGGCCAGTCCGTCTTCGCCATCGGCAACCCCTTCGGCCTCGACCAGACGCTCACCACCGGGATCGTCAGCGCCCTCGGCCGCGAGATCCAGGGCGCCGACAACACCCCCATCCGCGACGTCATCCAGACCGACGCCGCCATCAACCCCGGCAACTCCGGCGGCCCGCTGCTCGACTCCGCCGGCCGGCTCATCGGCGTGAACTCCGCGATCCGCAGCCCCTCCGGCGCCTCCGCCGGTATCGGTTTCTCGATTCCGGTCGACGCCGTCAACGCGGCCGTGCCCGAGCTCATCGCCTTCGGCAAGATCCGCCGCCCCGCGCTCGACCTCGAGTTCCTGCCCTCCGCCTGGATCCGCAGCCTGCGCCTCGAGAACGAACTGGTGGTGCTCGACGTCGTCCCCGGCGGCGCCGCCGCCCAGGCCGGCCTCCAGCCCACCAAGCGCACCCGCCGCGGCGAGATCGTCCTCGGCGACATCATCGTCGCCATCGACGACCAGCCCGTCCGCACCCGCGGCGATCTCCGGCTCGTGCTGGAGCGCCGGAAGCCCGGCGACACGATCCGGGTGACCGTCGTGCGCAACCGGCGCGAGCTCACCCTGCCGCTCGTGCTCGCCGCGCCGCGGTGACCGCTGTCGGCGGGCCCGGTCCGGTGGCACATCGCCGCCGATCCGTGTCCGCCTCCGTGACACAGCGGTCGGAAGGCCCGCCCCCGGGGTCCGACTCCCGCATTGCCAGCGGTGCGGTTTTCGCCACGGTCGGGGCCATGCCCGACTCAACGCCCACCGCGCGCACCGTGTGCGCCCATGTGGTGCTCGACCTGGTCGCCGCTTCGGCCGGCGAGGCGATCGAGCAGCTGGCGGCCGGCTTCGCCGGCATTCCCGGCGCCCCCGCCGCGCGCACCCTCGCCGCCGCCGTGCTCGAACGCGAGGCGCAGGCGTCCACTTTCCTCGGACACGCCGCCGCGCTCCCCCACGCCCGGCTGCTCGGGGTGAACGACCTCGCCGTCGCCTTCGGCCGCGCCCGCCGGCCGATCCCGTGGACGCGCGACGCCGACCCGGTCGATCTGGTCTTCCTCGGCGTGGTGCCCGCGCCCCAGCCCCGCGCCCACCTGGAGTTCATGCGCCGGCTCGCGCGCGCCCTCACCGACGCAGCGGCGGCCGCCGCCCTGCGCGCCGCCCCCGACGAACCCGCCGTGCGCGCCTGGCTGCGCGACCACCTGCAGATGCAATGAAGGAACCGCTGCGCGAGCTCAGCGGCGACGCCCTGCACGAGATGCGCCGGTTCCGGCGCCTCCTGCTCGGGTTGCGAGTGTGGTCGTGGTTGCGCCCCAGCGACCGGCAGGCCCTGCTCTGGTTGGCGTTCGGCGCCGGCTTGCTCGGTTCGCTCGGCACGGTGGCCTTCCGCCTGGCCGGGCACGCGCTCCAAGCGCTCTTCACCGGTGACCACGGCGACATCGTCGCGACCTTCGCCGCGCTGGAGTGGTGGCAACGCCTCCTCATCCCCACCGTGGGCGGCGTGTTCGCCGGCATCGTCCTGCTGTTCACCCGCAAGCTCCACGGCCCCAAATCCACCGACTACATGGAGGCGGTCGTCGTGGGCGACGGGCATGTGCCCGTGCGGCCGAGCCTGCTGCGCTCCCTCTCCGCCCTCTTCTCGATCTCCTCGGGCGAGGCCATCGGCCGCGAGGGCCCGCTCGTGCAACTCTCGGCCGTGGCCGCCTCGCTGCTCGGCCGTTTCCGGCGCATGTCGCCCGCGCGCCTGCGCCTGATCGTCGCCTGCGGCGCGGCGGCCGGCATCGCCTCAGCCTACAACTCCCCGCTGGGCGGCGCGCTCTTCGTCGCCGAGATCGTCCTCGGCTCGATCGCGATGGAGACGCTCGGGCCGCTGCTCATCTCCTCGGTCGTCGCCGTGCTGGTCAACCGCACGCTCTTCAACGACGGCCCGCTCTACGCCATCGGCACGGTCGCCGGCCCCACGTTCGGCTCCATGCCGTTCTACCTGCTGCTCGGGCTGTGCTGCGGCGTCGGCGCGCACCTCTGGATGCGCCTGCTGCGCCTCTCCAGCCGCACCTTCAAGCTCACCCGCCTCCCGCTCGCGCTGCGCCTGCCGCTCGGCGGCGCCATCGTCGGCGCGCTCGCCCTCTGGCGCCCCGAGGCCGTGGGCAACGGCATGTCGGTCATCCAGCACCTGTTGCAGGCGGGCCACTACACCGTGCCGGTCCTGCTCACCATCGCCGCCGTGAAGATCCTCGCCACCAACGCCGCCTTCGGCTCCGGGGCGGTCGGCGGCGTGTTCACGCCCACCCTCTTCGTCGGCGCGGTGGTGGGCGCGCTGCTGGTGGCCGCCACCGCGCTCTTCCCGTGGCTGCCCGCCCTCGACCCCACCGGCTTCACCCTCGCCGGCATGGGCGGCTTCCTCGCCGCCGCCGCCAACGCCCCGATCACCGCCATCCTCATCATCTTCGAGATGTCGCTCAACCACCACATCGTGCTGCCGTTGATGGTCACCACGGTCGTGGCCCTCTTCACCGCGCGGCGCCTGGGCGGCGAGAGCATCTACCGCGAAAGCCTCCAGTCCGGCGGCCCGTCGCTCTTCGACGGCGAACTCGGCGAGCTCAAGGTCGCCCAGTTCATGCGCCGCGACTTCCTGCGCATCCGCCCCGCCGCCCGCTTCAGCGAGCTCGCCGGCCTGCTCCTCAAGTCCCGCCGGGCCCACGTCGTGGTCACGCAGGACGGCCGCACCCTCGCCGGCGTGGTCCAGCTCGCCGACGTCGAGCCCTACCTGCGCGACCCGTACGTCGCCGAGACCGTGCTCGCCATCGACGTGGCCCACGAGAACGTGCCCGCGCTCGACGCCGCCATGTCGCTCCCGCAGGCGCTGGAGGTCTTCGCGCGCAACACCGAGGATACACTCCCCGTCGTCGAGAACATTGGGGGTGAACCCCGGCTCGCCGGCGTGCTCGACCGCGAGGACCTCTACCTCGCCGTCTCCGAGGTCACCCGCCGCTCCCGCGCCCGCGCGGTGTGAGCCGCGGCGCGGCGCGCCGGGGCGCGCGTCAGCGCCCGCCTGCGGCGGGCCCCGCGTCGATCCGCCGCTGCCGCACCGCGAGGAAGAAGGCGGTGCCGCCGCCGAGCAGATACAGGTAGAACGTCAGCAGGCGCCACAGCAGCACCACCGTGCCGACGAGCGCCACCGGCACGAACGCCGGCAGGATCAGCGCCGCCAGCACCTCCACCGCGCCGCCGCCGCCCGGCACCACGACCAGCATCGAGAGCATGAACAGCAGCCCCTGCGCGAGGAACAGCGGCACCGGGTTCACCGGCGAATGCACCGCCCACAGGATCAGCGGCAATAGACTGTAACGGCAGGTCCACTGTACGGCCGCCAGCAGGAAGTTCAGCACCAGCGCGCTCTTCCGCCGGCCCCACAGCAGCGCCAGCGCCTCGCGCATGCGGCGCAGCGTGCGCGCGGTCGCCCGCCGCAGGAACCGGTGTCGCGCCGGCAGCCGTTTGCTCCGGCCGAAATGCGTCGCGCCGGCGAGCCGTTCCACCAGCCGGTGGAACCACGCGCTGCGCAGCAGCACGAGCAGCAGCGCGGCGCCGGCCAGCACCGCGAGGAACCCCGGCAGCACCACCCGACTGTCGAGCCGCTGCAGCAGCCGGGCGAAGATCGCGTCGTGCAGCAGCACCCAGGCGGCGAACGGCGCGAGCAGCGCGAAGAAGAGCACGTCGATCGCCGCATCCGACGCCAGCATCGAGCCGCCGTGCGCCACCGGCACGCCCGCGCGTTTCAGCAGCGTCAGCCGGATCACCGCGCCGCCGATGCCCGCCGGTGTCGCGGCGACGCCGAACTCCTGCGACATCGAGGCCTGGAGCGCGGTGCGGTACCGCAGCGGGTGACCGAGCGCGCGGCAGAACAGCCAGACCCGCGCGCCGTTGCACGCCCAGGCGATGAAGATCAGGCCCATCAGCAGCGGCACCCACCACGGATTGAAGTCGCGCAGGTGCGCCCACGTCTCCGGCCGCACGGTGAAGAAGAATACCACCGCCGTGGCCACGCCCGCCAGCGCCACGCCCTGCAGCACCCAGCGCAGCATCCGCTTCGGCTCGATATGGACGGGCGGTTTCATGGTGCGTGGACACTTCTCCACAACGTCCGGGACACGCCGAAGCACGTAGGACCGGTCTTCGACTGGTCGCCTTTCGCCCAGGCCGAAGCCTCCGGCGATGCCCGCGGCGCCCGGTCGGAGACCGGACCGACTCGCGGCTGCCTCACGTCCCACCTCCCAGCGGCGGCGTGCCCTCCGGCAGCAGATCCCGATAACGCGCGGCGGTGCGGCCGCGCAGGTTCCGCGCGATCGCGGCGCGCACCGAGGCCTCGATCGTCGGATACGAAAAATCCACCGGATGCACCGCCACGCGCAGCACCGGCGCGCGGCGCTGCAGCGCGCCCCACAGCCGCACCCAGCCGCGCGAGCAGAGCCGCCGCCACGCCGCGCGCACGCTCCACACGAGGACCGGGGCGGGGATGGTGCTGGTCGGTCCGGGGTAGGAGCCTGCCGGTAGGCGAGCCGAGCCCGGTGCGTCCGGTCGGAGACCGGACTGGCCGGAAGGCAAGTAGGACCGGTCTCCGACCGGTCCCTCGGCGTCTGATCCGCCTGCGTGCGGCTGCAGCAATTCCACGCGGCCCCACCGCGTTGTGTAGTGAAACCCCAGTTTCGCGAGCGCGGAGCGAGCGCCTTCGCTGAGCAGCCACGCCGGCGCGGTGAAACCCCACACCGGCACGCCGCAACCGTCGCGCACGATGCGCAGCCCTTCGCGCAGGCGCCGCTCCGCCTCGGCCGCGTCGATCTGGTAGAACTCACCCTCGCCGGCGGTGTAGTGTTTGCCCATCGCGCGCTGCACGGCGTTGCCGGTGACCTCCGTCGCCTCGTGGACGTAGGCATGGAGGCAGATCTCGTGGCCCTCCGCGGCGCGCTCGCGCAACCACGCCGCAAACCCGAGATCCTCGTCGCACGGCGCCGCGCCGTGCCAGCGCGGCACGACCAGCAACGTCGTGCGCGCCACGCCGAGCTCGCACATCATCGCCAGAAACCGCTCGCACTGCGCCCGCGACCCGGGATGGAGGTCGTGAAACGAAACGATGAGTTTCCGATCGGCGGTCATTGCAGGGAAGCGCGGTTGTTGCGACCTCACACCCGCCCCGTGTTCGGGTCGTACTTCGCGAAGTCCATGAAGACGGTGGCGAGATAGACCGGCTCGCTGGTGAGGTGGTCCCACTTCGAGATGCGGCGGCGCTCCAGGAACTGGAAGCCGTAGCGCTCGAACATACGCGGGGTGCGCGTGTCGTCGCGCACCTGCATCTGCCCAAAAACGCCGCGCACGTCGCCGCGCGCCGCCAGCGCCTTCACGTACGGAAAAATCAGGATACGCGTGGCCTGGCCGTTGCGGTACGGCGGGAGGAGGTTGATGTGGAAATGCGCCATGCCCTTGGGCGCGGGCGGCGTCTCCTGGCCGGCGCGGGTGAAGATCCACCAGAGGAACTTCAGGCTCGCGCGGTTGTAGCGGAAGGTCGCGATGCGCCACAGGCCCTTCGGCACGATCACGCCCGCCAACAACAGCGCGCTGATCCAAGCGTTGTAGCGATGGCGCCGGCAGCCGAGCAGGTAGCCCACGACCTCGCCGGTCTGGTCGTCCTCCGCGATGAGCGAGTAGTCGTACTCCCAGTCGGTGTAGTAGCGCGTGAGGTAGTCGGCGAAGACGTCGCGGTCGCAGAACACCGGATCGATCGGGTTGCCCATGCAGCCGGTGTCGGCGCAGATGCGGCGCACGGCCGCGCGATCGGCGGGGGTGTAGGGACGGACTCGGCAGGTGGGCATCGGAGCGACAGACGTTGAAAGCGGAAGGCGGAAAGCCAGTGCTAATTGGGCTTAGTAGGACTCACATGCTTCCGGAGGTGATAGATTGGAAATCCGACCAGAATGAGACCGCACTCCCACATCCAAGAGATCCAGAGGCCATAGTATTCCCCCAAAAGAAGATCGCCGAGCAAGAGTCCAACACCCAAGAACGAGATCAGAAGCGTCCATTGCCCTGCACGATTCCACAGTCTTCGGAATGCTGAAATCCGAAGGAATTGCCCGAAAGCGATGATCAGTACGGTTGCGACTATTGCGGCCAATAAGGAGCCCACGGGGCTGAACCGTTTGAATATGCCTTGGTCGACTTTGAAATAGAACCAGACCACGTGGGCAATCCACACCACGGCCACGCTGCATACAAAACGCTGCAATAACGCCTTCATCTTCTGCACAAGAGCCTCACCGCGCCCGCACCGGATCCACGACCTGCGCCGGTGCCGAGGCGGCGGCCTTGCGCCGGTTCTGGTCGATGAGGCGCCCATAGAGCGCGAAGATCCGCTCGAAGGTGCGATCGATCGAGAAACGCCCGGCCAGCGCGCGGTGGCGGGCAAGGCGTTCCGCGGGCGAGACCGGCGAGCGGCGCAGGGCGGACTCGATCGCGGCGGCGAGCGCCTCGGGCGTGCCGGCGGCAGCGAGCAGCGGGGTCGGCTCGCAGGAGAGGCTCTCCTCCAGACCGCCACCACGCACGGCGAGCACGGGCGTGCCGCAGGCCTGCGCCTCGAGGGAAACGATGCCGAACGTCTCCCAGCGGCCGGCGTGCACGAAGAGATCGGCCGCGCAGTAGAGGTCGGCGAGACGGTCGGCGGACTCACAGTACGGCAGCCACGTGAGGTTCGGACGGCGGTTCGCCTCGAGGTGCACCCAGTCGTCGAGCTCGCCGTCGCCGACGAGTGCCAGGTGCACCGGCGGCGCCTCGGGCGCGAGGCGGTCGAGCGCACCGATGAGGTTCTTGATGCCCTTCTCGCGCGCGAGCCGGCCGACGAAGAGCAGCAGCCGCGCCTCGGCCGGCACGCCGAACTCGGCGCGCACGCGTTCGCGGGAATCGCGCGGGCGGAAGAGCGCGGTATCGGTACCGAGCGGGATGTGCTCGATGCGCTGGATGCCGCTGCGCCGCAGCGTCTCCACGAGGTGGGAACTCGCGACGATGGTGGCGTCCATCCGGTTGTAGAGCCGGCAGATGTAGCGGCGGATCGGGGCCGAGAGCCCCCGCGCGATCAGCCGGCCGGAGAACCGCGCGATGGTGCGGTCGAGCGCGCGGGGAAAGTCGGAGTGGTAGAAGGCGACCACGGGGATGCCGAGTTCGCGCCCAGCCTGGAGGCCGATCCACGCGGTGCGGTAGGGGTCGCCGACCTCGATCAGGTCCGGCTTCTCCCGGCGGACGGCCTCGAGGATGCGCGGCTTGTCGAGCAGCATCCGGTAGCTCTTCGAGCCGGGCAGGCGGGCCGACTCGATCTCGTACACGGCGTGTCCCGGACCGGCGGTGACATGGTTGCGGTACGAGGGGATGATCAGCACATGCCGGCAGCCCGGGCACGCCTCGAGCCGGAGGCGCTTGTCGTGCAGGTAGCGTTTCACGCCGCCGCCGAGCGGGCTGTGGAACTGGGCGATGTCGCAGATGATCATGCGGAAAACCGAGAGCGCCGGAGGTTGGGCTGCACGGCGCGGCACGACAACCCCCTTATCGGCCGCCGCCGGGCCGGCCGGCAACGCCGCGGCGGGCACGAGCGCGCCGGCACTCGCTCGCGCCCCGCCCAAAAAAAGGGGCGAGCCGTTCAGCGGCTCGCCCGGAAGTTGTGGCGCGTTGGAGTCCGCGCGCGGCTCGGCTCAGTTGCCGGCGGCGTTGCGCACGTCGATCATCAGGTTCCTCGCCTCCTCCGGCGGGGTCACCCAGTCGGCGAAGAGCAGCTCGGGCATCGTGCGCAGCGTCTGGTAGTAGAGCCGGTTGCTGCTGTTGTCGGCCGAGAGCCAGCCGGTCTTGACCTTCGCGCCGGCGAAGAGGCCGTTGTTCTTCTGATACACGTAGACGGAAGCCTTGATGATCTGGGTGGCCTCCTGGACGTCCGCGGCGCGCGGGCCGGCCACAGCAGCGGCGTCGGCGCCGAAGTTGAAGCGCGCGCGGTAGAGCAGGCGGATGCCGACCTCGTCGTTGATCACGTAGATGGTGTTGACCGACTTCGCGCCGAGCTGGAGGCCGAGGCTGGCCTCGCCGGCGTCGAGGAACGTGGGCACGCTCCAGCTCCCGTCGGCGCGCTTGACCATCGCGACACCGTAGCCGCCCTTGCCGCCGATGATGAAGCCGGCCTGGAACTCGTTGACGATGACCAAACCCTTGGCCTGGCGGAGGACCTCGGGCGGGATCGCGGTGGCCGGGCTGGCCTGGAACTCCTGGAGGATCGCCTCGCAGCTCTCGATCTGCGTGACGAGCTTCTTGCGCTCATCGCTGGCGGAAAGCAGCGGGATGGCGACAAGGGCGAGAACGAGGGAGGCGAGGGAGCGCAGGTGCATAAAGCTAGGATTCGAGGATCGGTGACAGG
Organism: Verrucomicrobiota bacterium; assembly: GCA_023457035.1. Taxonomy (GTDB): domain Bacteria; phylum Verrucomicrobiota; class Verrucomicrobiia; order Opitutales; family Opitutaceae; genus CAJCBL01. The sequence continues at coordinate 28,469 of JAEWNN010000024.1, read as the reverse complement.
TTCCGAGGAACAAGCAAGGCGGGGAGCTACCGGAAAACCGCGCCTCGCGCAAGCCCGCGGCCAGCCTCGCCGCCGCGACGCCCTGCGCGTCGCCCACCAGCGCGGCCTACCCGCGTGCGGTCGCGGCACGGCACGGTTCCGGGTTGCCGCCCGTCGCCGCGCCGGCTGCGCTGGGCGGATGGACGCCGAAACCTCGCTCGACCGCCGCACCCGTCTGCTGGGCGGGGCGATGCTGGGCGTGTCGTTCGCGTGCAACGTGGCGGTGCTCTGCCTGCCGTTCATGGAACTGCGCAAGGGGCTCGGCACCGAGCCGTATTCGCTCATCCGCTCCGTGCGCATGATGTGGGGGAACGGGTTGTACGTGCTCGCGGTGCTGGTCGTGGGCTTCTCCATCGTCTTCCCCTTCGCCAAGCTCGGTGTGCTCGCGACGCTCTGCGGCCGCGGACGGCTCGGTCCCCGCGGCCACGCCGCGCTCGGCTGGGTCGAGCGACTGGGCAAGTGGTCGATGCTCGATGTCTTCCTCGTCTGCCTGATCCTTACGCTCACCTCGGGCCAGCTCCTCGTCGGCGCCAAGCCGCTCGCCGGCATCCCGCTCTTCGTCGCCGCGATCATGCTGAGCATCGTCACCGGCAACCTCCTTGCGGCCCGCGCCGGGGTGGAGCCGCCGCAGGCGCCCCGCGTGGGTGGCTGGTGGCTCGCGCTGGCCGGCCTCGCGCTCGCCGGCACGCTGGCGCTGCCGTTCCTGCACATCCACGACTGGCTGCTCGCCGACCGCGCCTACAGCATCCTCACCCTCGCGGCCACACTGCTCTCCACCGGCGCGTGGACCGCGGGTACGGTCGCCGCACTCTTCCTCGTGCTCGCGCCGCTGGCGACGTGGTTGGTCGAGCTCCAGCTCTGGTGGCGGCAACGCCGCGGCGCAGACACCGGCCGCCCTTGGCGCCGGCTCCTGGCGTGGCGCCGTTGGAGCATGCTCGATGTCTTCGGGCTCGCGCTGGCCGTATTCCTCGTCGAGGGCGACCAGCTCATGCACACCGAGGTGCGCTGGGGCGCGCTCTTCCTCGTGGCCATCGTGGCGATCCGCTGGGCGCTCGACGTGTTGCTCCTGCGCGGCGAACGCCGCTGACGGGGTGAGGCGGCGCCCGCAGCCGTGGCGCGGTCCTTCAGGCCGCGCCGGCCGGTGTGCAGCAATCCCAAGCATAGGAAGAAAAGCGAAGTCCGGCCGTGCGGGCCGAAGCGCCGCACCACGCCGCCGCTCACGCCTTCTGCACGGCGTGCCCCAAAACAGCCCGGGCGCTATCGGCGGCGCCAGCCGAGCCGGCGCTTGCACGCAACCGGCGCACCGGCGAACGTGGCCGCAATTTGCCGCCGCCCTCCACCGCCACCAAGCTCGACCCGCGCGATCCCACCTGGAATCCCGCGCGCTGGCTGCCGACCACGCGCGACGAGCTCGCTGCGCGCGGCTGGGATGAGGTCGACGTGATCCTCGTGACGGGCGACGCCTACGTGGACCATCCGTCGTTCGGCGCCGCGGTGGTCGGGCGCATCATCGAGCGCGAGGGGTTCCGAGTGGCGATCGTGCCGCAACCCAACTGGCGCGACGACCTGCGCGACTTCAAGAAGCTCGGGCGCCCGCGGCTGTTCTTCGGCGTGACCGCCGGCTGCATGGACTCGATGGTCAACCGCTACACCGCCGGCCGCCGGCTGCGCAGCGACGACGCCTACACGCCCGACGGCGCGCCGGGATTCCGTCCCGACTATGCGGTGACGACCTACACGCGCCTCCTCAAGCAGCTCTGGCCCGACGTGCCGGTGATGATCGGCGGCATCGAGGCCAGCCTGCGGCGGGTTTCCCACTACGACTACTGGTCGGACGTGATCCGCCCGACCGTGCTCGCCGAGAGCGGCGCCGACCTGCTCGTGTACGGGATGGGCGAGCTCCCGCTCCTCGAGCTGCTGCGGCTGCTGGCGAAGGGCGTGCCGTTTTCCTCGCTCAAGACGATCGCGCAGACGGCGGTGCTCCTGCCTGAGGGCGCGCCGCTCCCGAAGAACGCCAATTGGACCGACCTCCGGCTACACTCGCACGAGGAGTGCCTCGCCGACCGCGCGCTCTACGCGGCGAACTTCAAGCAGGTCGAGACCGAGTCGAACCGCGTGCATGCGAGCCGGCTCCTGCAAGACGTCGGCGGGCGCACCCTGGTCATCAACCCGCCATTCCCGACGATGACGGAGGCGCAGATGGACCGCAGTTTCGACCTGCCGTTCACGCGCCTGCCGCACCCGCGCTACCGCAAGCGCGGTCCGATCCCGGCGTATGAGATGATCCGCCACTCGATCAATCTGCACCGCGGGTGTTTCGGTGGCTGCAGCTTCTGCACAATCTCGGCGCACCAGGGAAAATTCGTCGCGAGTCGGAGTAAGGAAAGCATCCTGCGCGAGGTCGAGGCGGTGAAGAAGATGCCGGATTTCCACGGCACGATCACCGACCTCGGCGGGCCGTCGGCGAACATGTACCGGATGAAGGGCAAGGAGCAGTGGATCTGCGACCAGTGCATCCGCCCGAGCTGCATGTGGCCCGCGATCTGCCCGAACCTCGACACCGACCACACCGCGTTGCTCGAGGTCTACAAGGCCGTGCGCAAGACCCCCGGCGTGAAGCACGCGTTTGTCACCAGCGGCCTGCGCTACGATCTCTTCCTCCACCCCAAGAAATCGCCCGAGGTCGCCAGGAGCCACGAGCGCTACATGGAGGAGCTGATCGCGCACCACGTCTCCGGCCGGCTCAAGGTCGCACCCGAGCACACCTCGGACGCCGTGCTGCGCGTGATGCGCAAGCCGAGCTTCGCGCTCTTCCGCGAGTTCCTGCGCCGCTTCGACGCGATCAAGCAGAAGGTCGGCAAACCGCAGCTGCAGCTCATCCCGTACTTCATCAGCTCGCATCCGGCCTCGCGCCCCGAGGACATGGCCGACCTCGCCGCGCAGACCAAGGAGCTCGGCTTCAAGCTCGAGCAGGTGCAGGACTTCACGCCCACGCCGATGACCGTCGCCACGGAGATCTACGCCACCGGCGTGCACCCGTACGACGGCAAACCGGTACCCGTGGCGAGGACACGCGAGGAGAAGGAGGCGCAGCGCAGCTTCTTCTTCTGGTACAAGCCGGAGTTCCGCGAGGCCGTGCGCACCTCGCTCCGGCGCTTCGGCCTCGAGCGTTTCATCAAGCCGCTGCTCGGCGACGGCGCGCGCCCGCCGCACGGTCCGTGTCGGCCCGACGAACGCGTCGTCACCACCGACGCGGCGGGCTACGCCCGGAACGGCCCGGAAGGCGCCGCCACCCGCCGCGCCCAGCAGGGCCAGCCGCACCCGGCCCGGAAACCGGGTCGGCGGTAGCGGCGCGAACCGTTCCGCCCTCCGACGGCGCCACCGCCGCGGCCGCGCCCCGGAGCCCGCAACACGCGAGCCATTGTATCGGGCCATTGGAGCCGGCGGTCGCCGGGGGACGGTCCGCCCCCGAGCCACCGACGGCGGCGCGCGGCGCGCCCGGGCGGAGAAATGGGGTCAATTCCCCAGCGCACCCGGGGTTGTTGAAAGGGAATTTACGGATCGGAGGTTGCGCCCAACTGGCGCGACTGGCTTATTCCGCGCTTAACAATCCTCGCCCCGACCATGGCTTTCCTGTCTTCGGCTTCCCCGGCCTCCTCCGTCTCGTCGCGTACGGCGAACAAGGCTCCGAAAATCAGCTTCATGGCTTCGCAGTCGCTGGCGAAGCAGAAGGCCTACGAGAAGAAGGCGAAAAACTACAGGATCCCGCTCGAGCCGCTGGCGATCTTCACCGCCCAGCTGGCCGCCCTGCTGGCCGCGGGTCTGCCGCTGGTCGCCTCGCTGGAGGCGCTGCAGGAGCAGATGGAGGATCCGGTGTTTCGCGTGATCCTGCGCGAGGTGCGCCTTGAGATCTCGGCCGGCAGCTCGTTCTCGGCCGCGATCAAAAAATTCCCGAAGGGGTTTCCCTCGCTCTTCATCTCGATGGTCGAGGCGGGCGAGGCCTCGGGCAATCTCGCCGAGATTCTGCTCAAGGTCGCCGGCTACTTCGAGTCGACGGTCAAGCTGACCAAGAAGGTGAAATCCGCCATGGCGTATCCGCTCGCCGTCATCGGCTTGGCGGTGGTGCTGGTGAACGTGCTGCTGGTCTTCGTCATCCCCGTCTTCGCCGAGATGTTCTCCGGCTTCGGCTCCCAGTTGCCGCTGCCGACCCAGATGCTGATCGACGTGAGCAACTTCCTGAAGCCCGCCTTCAGCTTCCCGGAGGTCTTCACCAAGATCAGCATCCTGCACATCGGCGTCGTGCTGTATTTCGCGTGGAAAGCCTGGGGCAAGTTCACCGCGACCCCCAAGGGCCGCGAGTTCAAGGACGAGCTGGTGCACCGCGCGCCGATCTTCGGCCCGCTCTCCCACAAGATCGCGCTCTCCCGGTTCTGCCGCACGTATGCAACCCTCATGCGCTCGGGCGTCCAGATCCTGCGCACGCTGGAGATCGTCTCCTCCGCCAGCGGCAAGACCCAGATCGAGAAGGCCTGCAGCGACATCGCCAAGCACATCAGCCAGGGCGGCCAGATCTCGGACATCCTCGCCACCAACGCCTATTTCCCGCCGATGATGAAGCACATGGTCCGGGCCGGCGAATCCACCGGCAACGTCGACGGCATGATGAGCAAGGTGGCCGACTTCTTCGACACCGAGGTCGACGCGACCGTCGCCGCCCTCACCTCCCTGATCGAGCCGCTGCTCATCTGCTTCCTCGGCGTGTTCGTCGGCGGCATCGTCATGGCGATGTTCCTGCCGATCTTCAACATGGCCAACGTCGTCGGCGGCAACAATTGATCCTCCGCGCCCGCGGGGCCTGCGCTCCTGTGCTTGCGCTGTCCCCGGCGCTGTCGTTACCTCGCAACCATGCCTTCGGTGCTCATCGTCGACGACCTGACCTCCATCCATGAAATGTTGGAGGCGGTCATCCAGCCTATCGGCTTCACCGCCGCCTTCGCCACCGACGGAGCCAAGGCGCTCGAACGCTACAAGGCCGAGAAGTTCGACGTCGTGCTGGTCGACGTGAAGATGGCGCCGATGGACGGGCTCGTGCTGCTGCGCGAACTCAAGAAACTCGATCCGCAGGCCGTCGTCGTGGTGATGACCGCCTACGCCAGCACCACCTACGCCCTCGATGCGCTCAAGCTCGGCGCCTTCGATTTTCTCCAGAAACCCTTCAAGGTCGACGAGCTCATCTCCGCCCTGAAACGCGGCGTGGAATTCAAGAAGCTCGGGGTCACCCGCGCCAAGAAGGCCCAGACCGCCAGCGCGAGCCCCGCCCCGACCCACGGCGACGACAACGTCGCGGCCGACCAGCTCGAGGCCTTCGTCATCGGCGAGAGCAAGAAGATCAAGAAGATCGGCCCGCAGATCAAGAAACTCACGACAGCGAAGACGCCCGTGCTCATCGTCGGCGAGGCGGGCACCGGCAAGACCGTGATCGCCGAGCTGATCCACACCCAGGGCTGCCCGCCGGGCAGCCCGCTGATCCGCTACGACTGCTCCGCGATCGACGAGGCCACGCTGCACGAGGGGCTCCTCGGGCCCCAGGGCCAGGGCGGCTCGTGGATCGAGCAGGCCAAGGGCGGCACGCTCTGCCTTGAGATGATCAATACGCTGCCCCTCGCGATCCAGAAGGGGCTGGTCGGCGTGTTGCGCAACGCCGGGTCCACCTTCCGCCTGTGCTGCTCCAGCACCGAGGATCTCGAGAAGCTCATCGACCACGGCAAGTTCCACGACGAGCTCTTCTACCGCATCGGCGCCCTCCCGCTCATGCTCCCGGCGCTGCGCGAGCGCATCGAGGACCTGCCGCTCCTGCTCAAGAGTTTCGCCGCCTCGATCGGCAGCGCGAAGTTCGACACCAAACAGATCGAGTTCGCCCCGGAGGCCCTCGCCATCCTCTCGGCCCACCGCTGGCCGGGCAACATCTCCGAGCTCAGCCAGGTCGTCTCCGCCATCGTCGCCGCCGCCGAGAACAAGACGATCACCCCCGCACAGCTGCCCGAGCGGCTCCGCGACCTCAAGGACATGCCCACCTTGGCCGACCATCTCGCGGCGGAGGAGAAGGCCTACATCGCGCGCATCCTCCACGCCTGCCGCAACGACAAGGCCCGGGCCGCCAAGATCCTCGGCATCGACGCCGCGAAGATCGGCTGAGCCGGCCCGCGCGGTCCGGGTCCGCCGCCGGCCCGCAGGGCACTCCTCCGCGCGCCGCCCCCGCCTTCGACCCCGGCGGTGCCCCGCTCCGGCCGCACTCGCTCGTCCACCCGCTGGAAACCGCGGTCGACTTCCCGCTTGCGCCCCCCCTCGGCGCTTTCCACGCTCCGCGAAATTTTGCCATGCCGAAGCGCACCGACCTCGAAACCATCCTCATCATCGGCGCAGGGCCCATCATCATCGGGCAGGCCTGTGAGTTCGACTATTCCGGCACCCAAGCCTGCAAGTCCCTGAAGGAGGAAGGCTATCGGGTCGTGCTCGTGAACTCCAACCCGGCCACGATCATGACCGACCCGGAGTTCGCCGATGTCACCTACATCGAGCCCCTCACCCTCGAGATGCTCGAGCGCATCATCGAGGTCGAGAAACCCGACGCCCTCCTGCCCACCCTCGGTGGCCAGACCGCGCTCAACCTCTCGATGGAGCTCCACAAGGCCGGCATCCTCGAGAAACACGGCGTGGAGATGATCGGCGCCAAGCCGCCCGCCATCGCCAAGGGCGAAGACCGCCAGCTCTTCAAGGACGCGATGCTCAAGATCGGCCTCGACGTCGCCAAGTCCCGCACCGTCCACACCCTCGAGGCCGCCCGCGCCGCGGCCGACTTCATCGGCACCTATCCGCTCATCATCCGCCCCAGCTTCACCCTCGGCGGTACCGGTGGCGGCATCGCCTACAACCGCGAGGAGTTCGACGTCATCGTCCAGGGCGGCCTCGAGGCCTCCCCCACCCACGAGGTCCTCATCGAGGAATGCCTCCTCGGCTGGAAGGAGTACGAGATGGAGGTCATGCGCGACCACAAGGACCAGTGCGTCGTCATCTGCTCCATCGAGAACTTCGACCCGATGGGCGTGCACACCGGCGACTCCATCACCGTCGCCCCCGCCATGACGCTCACCGACAAGGAGTATCAGGCCATGCGCGACGCCTCCTTCGCCGTCATCCGCGAGATCGGCGTCGAGACCGGCGGCTCCAACATCCAGTTCTCCCTCGATCCGAAGACCGGCCGCATGGTCGTCATCGAGATGAACCCGCGCGTCTCCCGCTCCTCCGCGCTCGCCTCCAAGGCCACCGGCTTCCCCATCGCCAAGATCGCCGCCAAGCTCGCCGTGGGCTACTCGCTCGACGAGATCCGCAACGACATCACCAAGGAGACGCCCGCCAGCTTCGAGCCCACGATCGATTATGTGGTGACAAAGATCCCGCGCTTCGCCTTCGAGAAGTTCCTCGGCGCCAACACCACCCTCACCTCGGCGATGAAGTCCGTCGGCGAGGCCATGGCCATCGGCCGCACCTTCAAGGAGTCCTTCCAGAAGGCCCTCCGCTCCCTCGAGATCGGCGCCCGCGGCTTCGGCGGCGGCGGCAAGTTCGGCGACTTCGACCTCCCCGACGAGCAGACCATCATCGCCAAGCTCGGCACGCCCAACGCCGAACGCCCCTTCTACATCCGCTACGCCTTCAAGGCCGGCTTCTCCGTCGACCGCATCTTCGAGATCACCGCCATCGACCCGTGGTTCCTCGAGCAGCTCAAGGAGCTCCACGAGCTGGAGGATTTCCTCAAGACCAAGCTCCTCCACGACCTCACCGCCGCCGAGCTTCGCCGCGTCAAGGCCGCCGGCTTCTCCGACGCCCAGCTCGCCCAACTCTGCGGCGCCCCGCTCAAGACCGTGCGCGAACACCGCCGCAAGCTCGGCGTCCACACCACCTACCGCCTCGTCGACACCTGCGCCGCCGAGTTCGAGGCCTTCACTCCGTATTACTACTCATCCTACGGCGACGAGAATGAGGTCATCCGCAGCAACCGCCCGAAGATCATGATCCTCGGCGGCGGCCCCAACCGCATCGGCCAGGGCATCGAGTTCGACTACTGCTGCGTCCACGCCTCCTTCGCCCTGCGCGAGCTCGGCTACGAGACCGTCATGGTCAACTCCAACCCCGAGACCGTCTCGACCGACTACGACACCTCCGACCGCCTCTACTTCGAGCCGCTCACCCTCGAGGATGTGCTCGAGATCTACGAACAGGAGCAGTGCCAGGGCGTGATCGTGCAGTTCGGCGGCCAGACCCCGCTCAACCTCGCCACCGCGCTGAAGGCCAACGGCGTCAACGTCATCGGCACCAGCCCCGAGTCGATCGAGCTCGCCGAGGACCGCAAACTCTTCGCCGGCATCCTCCACAAGCTCGGTCTCAAGCAGCCCGACAACCGCACCGCCCTCACCGAGGAGGATGCGCTCAAGCACGCCACCGAGCTCGGCTTCCCCGTCCTCCTGCGCCCCTCCTTCGTGCTCGGCGGCCGCGGCATGTTCATCCTCTACAGCCTCGACGAGATGCGCGCCGTCATCCGCCAGGTCTTCGAGGTCATGCCCGACAAGCCCGTCCTCATCGACAAGTTCCTCGAGGACGCCAACGAGCTCGACGTCGACTGTATCTCCGATGGCGAGACCGCCATCATCGGCGGCATGCTCGAGCACATCGAGTTCGCCGGCGTGCACTCCGGCGACGCCGCCATGGTCATGCCCCCGCACACCCTCTCGAAGGCCATGCTCGAGCAGGTCCGCCAGGCCACCATCGCCCTCGCCAAGGCCCTCAACGTCGTGGGCCTCATGAACGTCCAGTTCGCCATCAAGGACAACGACCTCTACGTGCTCGAGGTCAACCCGCGCGCCTCCCGCACCGTCCCCTTCGTCTCCAAGGCCATCGGACAGCCCCTGGCCAAGCTCGCCGCCAAGTGCATGGCCGGCAAGAAGCTCGCCGAGATCGGCTTCACCCGCGAGCTCACCCCGCGCCACTGGTGCGTCAAGGAGGCCGTGTTCCCCTTCAACCGCTTCCCCGGCGCCACCATCAACCTCGGGCCCGAGATGCGCTCCACCGGCGAGGTCATGGGCCTCGACGACGACCTCGGCATCGCTTTCGCCAAGACGCAGATGGCCGCCAAGCCCTCGCTGCCGCTCCAGGGCAACGTCTTCCTCTCCGTCAAGGACGCCGACAAGGCCCGCGCCGTCGACCTCGGCCGCCAGCTCGTCGCCCTCGGCTTCGTCCTCTTCTCGACCGCCGGCACCGCCAAGGTCCTCACCGAGAACGGCGTGCCCGTCACCCGGATCCCGCGCCTGGATGAAGGCCGGCCCAACGTGATCGACATGATCAAGAACGGCCGGATGCAACTCATCATCAACACGCCCTCCGGCATGATGCCCCGCCAGGACGAGAACAAGATCCGCACCGCCGCCGTCCTCAACGGCATCTCCATCATGACCACGATGGCCGGCGCCTTCGCCGCCCTGCGCGGCATCAAGGCGATGAAGCAGAAACGCGTCGGCGTCCGCTCCCTGCAGAGCTACGTCGGCAACGTGCTCTGAGCCGCGCCGCTCGCCCGCTCGCGCCTCGCGCAGGACGGCGCGTCGTTTTCCGAAGCCCCGGCGGCGCCGCCCCCCGGCTTTTTCCGTTGAACCGCACCGGCGGCGGCGGGCACAGTTCCGCCCTCTTTCGGCCGACCGCACCCCGCGGCGCGCAACCCTTTCATCCCTCCACGATTTCCACCCGATGAACATCAGCGTTCTTAGCGACGGCGGCTGGGGCACGGCACTGGCCATGGTCCTCTGCGAAAACAAGCACGCGGTCACCCTCTGGGGCCCGTTCCCCGACTACCTCGGCGAGATGGCCCGCACGCGCCGCAACGACCGCTTCCTCAAGGGCGTCGCACTCCCCGCCGCCCTCCGCTTCGAGCCCGACCTGGCCTGCGCGGTGGCCCAGGCCGAACTCATCCTCCTCGCCGCTCCCACGCAGTACGTCCGCGGCACGCTGGAGAAGCTCCGCGCCGTGCCGCGCCCGGCCGGGATCATCTATCTCAACGTCGCCAAGGGCATCGAGACCGGCTCCTGCAAACGGATCAGCGAACTCGTGGCCGAGGTTCTCGGCGACGTGCGCTACGCCATCCTCTCCGGCCCCAGTCACGCCGAGGAGGTCGCCCGCCGGGTGCCCACCGCCGTGATGACCGCCTCCCGCGACCCGCAGGCCGCCGCCGCCGTCCAACAGGCGTTCATGAACGAGTATCTCCGCGTCTACACCTCCGACGACGTCGTCGGCGCCGAGCTCGGCGGCTCGCTCAAGAACGTGCTCGCCCTCGCCGCCGGCGTGCTCGACGGCATGGGCATGGGCGACAACACCAAGGCCGCCCTCATGACCCGCGGCATCGTCGAGATGGCCCGCCTCGGCCAGATGCTCGGCGGCCGCCCCGAGACCTTCTCCGGTCTGAGCGGCATCGGCGACCTCATCGTCACCTGCACCAGCCAGCACAGCCGCAACCGCCACGTGGGCGAGGAGCTGGGCAAGGGCCGCAAGCTTCCCGACATCCAGCAGGAGATGGGATTGGTCGTCGCCGAGGGTGTGACCACCGCCCGGAGCGCCTTCCAGCTCGCGCGCCAGATCGGCGCGGAGACGCCAATCGTCGACGCCGTCCACGCCTGCCTCTACGACGGCAAGGACCCGCGCGAGATTGTCCGCGACCTCATGCTCCGCGACCCGAAGCCCGAGATCCATCGCGGCTGAAAGCGCGCCGGAACGGGCCAGCGTTTGTCGCTCGCCCGCCCCGCGGCTACCGGAGGTCGGCTCGGCCAACCTCCGGCCGCCGTTGGTGAAACCACCGGCCGGCATGCACTCCCCGTGGGTCCGGTCTCCGACCGGACACCTCCGACTCTAGCCGTGACCGCCGGCTCACGTATTCCGGCGTCCAGTCAGAGACTGGGCCTACTCGCGGACAGCCTGATTGGCTCAGCTGCGGTAGTCGGCGTTCTCGCTCACGTACTCGTGGGTGAGATCGGCGCCGATCACGGTCGCCTCCGCGGCGCCCGCGCCGAGGTCGATCTCGATCTCCACGCAACGTTCGTGCGGCGGGAAGTCGATCGGCGGCGAATAGACGCCGTCCTTCGGCTCCGCGCTGGCGTAGAGCTCGGCGGCCTTCAGGTGCGCAACGAGCGCCTGCTCCTTCGCGGGGTCGAGCGCGAAGATGCCGTCGGCGACGATCTGGATGCCGCCGAGGCTCATGCGCGTGCGGCCGAGCGGGATGCCCGGCTCGTGCGCGCCCACGTACTTGCCCACCGCCTGCACGAGGCGGCCGACGTTCGGATCGTTGCCGGCCACGGCGCACTTGAACAGCGGGGCATTGACGACGGTTTTGCCGATGGCGCGGGCCGCGGCCTCGGTGGGCGCGCCCTTCACGGTCACGCGCATCACGTGGCGCACGCCCTCGCCGTTGCGGGCGACATCCTCGGCGAGGTCGCGGCACACCTGCGTGAGCGCGGCCTCGAACGCCGCGAGGTCCGCGCACGGCACCGCGCCCGAACTGAGCGCCACGACGGTGTCCGAGGTGCTCGTGTCGCTGTCGATGCTCATGCGGTTGAAGCTGCGGTCGACAGCGCGGGCGAGGATCGCGCGCAACGTGTCGCGCGGCACGGCGAGGTCGGTGAGGATGTAGACGAGCATCGTCGCCATGTTCGGCTCGATCATGCCGGCGCCCTTGGCGATGCCGACGATGCTGCCGCCCGCGAGGTCGGCGCGGCGGATCTTCGGATACAGATCGGTGGTGACGATGCCCTCGGCGGCCGGGAGGATGGAGCCGGGCTTGAGTGAGGCCACGGCCTGCGGCAGCGCGGTGATCATCTGGTCGGCGGGGAGCCGCCAGCCGATCACGCCGGTGGAGCTCGGCAGCACTTCGGTGGGCTGGAGGCCGAGCGCGGCCGCGGTCGCGGCGCAGAGTTTCTCGGAGGTCTCGACGCCGCCGGGCGCGCACACGTTGGAAATCTTGTTGTTCACGATGATCGCCCCGAGCTTCGGCTCGGCGAGGCGCTGGCGGCCCACGATCACCGGCGCGCCCGGGAAGGCGTTCTTCGTGAACATCGCGGCGAAGTCGGCCGTGGGTCGGTCGAGCGCGATGAGGGTGACGGTCATCTTCGCCGGCTTCGGCACCTCGAAGGGCATGAAATCGAAGCGCGACGCGCCCACGCGGAAACCGCGCGGCAGGGCGGCTTGCGAGGCGAGCCAGGCGCGGTGTTCCGCGCGGGAAGAGAAGACGAGCGATGTGCTGCTCATGCCGCACGAGAACGGCGCAACGCCGCCGAAAGTGAAGCCGTTTTTGCGCCCCATTCCCACGGCCGTCTTCCGCGAGGCGCGCCGCCGCACCCCGTGCTCACGCCAGGCCGTCGAACTCGCGTGCGAAGACATGCCGACGCTCGCTCCAGCGCACCCGCAGGCGCAGGCCGCGAAGATCGTCCGGCAGCTCCCGGATGGTCCGCTCCTCCACCTCGCCGCACGCCCTCATGCCCGCGCCTTCGGTGGAACCGAGCACGCGCCCCGCCCCGTCGAGCAGGTCCACCTCGTGCCCTCGTCGCGAAGTCGACACCACCACCAAGCCGGCGCCGCAGCGCTCGAACCGGATCTCGTGACCAAACTCCGACAACTGCGGGTGCGTGGCGGTCGCCGTCAGCAGCCGTTCGGTCACCGGGATCTCGAAGACCTGGTCGACCGAACGTTCGCAGAGGCTCAAGTCGACAACGAGGGCCTGCGCCCGCCCCGCGCCGTCGACCGCCCAGTAGCAGGGGCAATCGAAGTCGTCACCGCCCCGGTCGACGATCGCCGCCTCCCCGGCTGCGGCGGGCAACGCCATGAGCGACGCTTCTTCCACCTGTCGATCGCCGGGGCGCTCGACCAGCTTGTAGTAGAAACGTTCGCGATCCCGCCCCGGAAGCGCCGCCCACGCGCCCGCGTCGCCGATCACGAGGGCCCCACCGCGCGAACTCGCCACATACGGAGCCTCCGTCCCGAGCAGGTGCGCCGGCACGAAGCCCGCCACGGCGGCCCAGTCGCCGAACAACACCCGGATGAAGGCGTTCTCGCGCCCCGCGCGGACGACGTCGACCGGGCAACACGCGCGCCCCACGCGAACCTCGAGCGGCGCGACCGCATCGACGAACTCGCCCGGATCGCTCACCACGAGGAGCCCGCTGGGCAACGGGATCTCGCCGAGCCGGACCAGCGTGAGCGCTTCCTCCTTCCGGCGCTCGGCGTTGAACGCTCGCCCACCGGCGCGGAACGCCTCGCGGAAGTCGATCCCGCACTCGTCCCAGAGCGAGAACTCGTCCACGCAGGCCGCTTCGTCCCAGTCCGCCGGCTCGGCGGCCCCCTCTTCCGTGTGGAACCGCGTGATGTGGTCGATGCGCCAGTCGCTCCGGCAGCACACCAGCTCGTATTCGAAGCCCGCGCCCACGCCGCCGACCACGCTCGTCACGACCGTCGCGGTCCCGGACCGGATGCGCAACGCGGTGATGTGCTCGGCGGCCGGATCGTGCTGGAGCGGCGAACCGTAGCAGAAACCCGAGCGCGTGAGCAGATCCGGGCTCGTGCAGTGCCGGCGCGCCACCGCCTCCAGCCCCCGCCGCGCGTCGTCGCTGCGATCGGGCGAACGCGCCTGCCACGACTCGATGAGCGCACCGGGGTCGGGCGAGTCCATGATCTCGCACGCGCAGGGCGGATTGAAGCCGTCCAGCAGCTGCCGGCTCACGCAATCCTGCTCCCATTCCGCATGGTCCTGGATGAAGGCGGTGATGCGCGCCTCGATGGCGTCACGGTCGTCCATGGCGGGACCGAGCATCCACCCCCCGGTGACACCGGCAAGCGAACAAACGAGCCCGGGGGAATCGGCGGCCCCCGGCCGTGTTTGTTCTCGCTCCGGCGGATGCGCCGATCGCACAGTGCCGGCGGTCGCCCCGGGGCCGGCCCTTGTCGGCTCCCGTCGCCACCGCGCGCAGCCGTGCTCGCCCCCATCGGGCACCGCCGCGCGCCGGCCGCCCGCCTCCTTCCGCCCATGCTCACCACCGACACGATCACCGCGCTGCTCGCCGCCCCGCCCCCGCGCCCGGTTCCCGCCGCCGTGCGGCGCGCGGCGCGCAGCTGGGCCTCCCACACGTTCTTGCCGCTCTTCGGCGTCTTCTTCCTCGTGATCGGCATTCCGGCCGCCGCCGCCTTCCTGCCCTGGAAGCTGCTCGAGGACTGGCAGCTCGGCACCGGCCGCGCCCGCTCGACCGAAGGAGAGGTTCTCACCACCGAGAAGACCAGTCTGTCGATCGACGACGTCGACGTGATCCGCTACACCTTTGGCTACCAGCCGGCCGGCGGTCCGCCGCAGACCGGCCGCTGCTACACCACCGGGGCGCGCTGGGCCGAGGGTGCCCGGGTGACGGTCCGGTATCTGCCGGCCGCGCCGGCGGTCGCCCGGATCGAGGGCGCACGGCGGAGCGCCGGCAATCTCGCCTCCGTCGCGGTACTGCTCTTCCCCCTCATCGGCGGCACCATGGCCGGCTTCGGGGTCTTCGCGCGTTGGCGCACCCTCCGCGTGCTGCGCGAGGGCGTGGTCGTGGAGGCCGAGGTCGTCTCGGTCGACGAGACATCGACACAGATCAACTACAAGAGCGTCTACCGCATCGTCGTCCGTTCGCCCGCGTTCGGTGGCGACGGCACCGTCACCACCCGGCGCGTGGCCGAGCGCGAGGTGCGGCTCGCCCTGGCGCGGGCGCGCGACCGCCAGCCCACCTACGTGCTGCGGCATCCGCGCCACCCGCGACATCTGCTGTTTCCCGAGGCTTGGGTCGAGGCCACCCCGGCCGAGGCGGGCCGGGGTCCCGGACGCGCCGGCGGGCGTTGAGCGGGCCCCCACCTCGGGCCGCGTCCCGCCCGCTCACTCGGAGGCTATACCAACGCGGACGACTCGGGCCGCCCCGGCCGGTGCCCGCCGTTGGCCCTACTTTTCGACTACGGGCACTCCGCGCTGTTGCAACTGCTCCCGGTAAGGGGAGCGCGGCGCGAAAACGCCCGTCGCCGCGAGCACTTCGAAGTCCCTGAACGTGCGCTCGAGGCACTGGTCCCGCGCCCCGCCGACGGGGTCGGTGAACTCGTACCACGGCAGGGCAAAGAACCCGGGATGGCGGGTCGCCCGGAGCGTTTGCCCCACGGCGCGGTCGCGCCCGCCCTCCGGGCGGAGCAACACGAGAGCGTGATTCCGAAGCTCTTCGGGGACGGCGAAGGCCGCATAGTGACGGACGAACGGCCGCTGCATGTCGCGGCGCTGCACCTCGAGCGTGAACCGATCGGTGAGCAAGAACTCGACCGGCTCACCCGGGCCCGGATCGAGCCGGACGTTCGCGAACAGCATCGCCATCAAGAGGGAAAGCAGGCAGGCCCCCAAAGCCGCACCGCCGAGAAATAGGGTGAACCCGTCCCCCGCCCGGCGCCCGAACCCACGGAACCAGGCGACCACCGCGCCCGCGCCCAACAGCACCGCCACCGCACCGGAAACGAGAAGAAAGGTCGGCGAGTCCGACCAGCGAGTCTGCTGGATCCCCGAAGCATCGAACCAGACGCCGATCGCTCCCGCGACCAACGCGAAGGTGATGACGGCTCCGGCCAGTACGATGCGGAGGGGCGGCTCGTTTCGCGGAGTGGCGCACATGGGAACAGGTCGGGACAAAAGCATCACCGCCGGCGCGGCGCAACCCTGCGTGCCGGGCCGCCCCGCAATCCTCAGACAGAGTCGACGTGATCGAGGTCGGGCGAGGCGCCCCCGCCGAGCCGCGGCTCACCCGGCTTGCTCCGCCCAGACTTCGCCGCCCCGCGGCTCTTGGCGCCAGACCACGCTTCCGCGAAGGCAGGAGGGACCGCCCACGGACAGCTCCAACTTTCGTGCTTACGCCCCGGAGCATCGGGACGAGCGGGGCCGACCCGACCCGGAGGCGTCGGCACACCACCCGCGCACAGAACCGCACCTATTTCCGCAGAGCGTCGAGCTGCGCGCCGAACGACGCGAGATCGCCGACAACCTGCGCGCCCACCCGCTCCAGCACCGGCTGCAGCGCCGCCACCGCCCGCCCGCCGACCAGCAGCACCGTCGCAGGGGGCAGCAACTCGCGCAGGAGCTCCAGCGCCGGTGGCAACGCGGGATCGTCATGCGGATACACCAGGCTCAGCGCCACGGCCCGCGCCTTGCGTTGCACGGCCGCACCGGCGATCTCGGCCGCCGGCAGGCTCGCGCCGAGGTAGACCACGTTCCAACCGAGATTGGCCGCCGCCGCCGCCGCGAGCAGCGCGCCGAGCTCGTGCAACTGTCCCACCGGCGTGGCGACAACCAGCACGGGGGAGTCGGGCCGCGCCGCAAAATCCGCAGTGGTGCGCGCCAGCCGCACCCGCAACAGCGCGCTGGCAAAGTGTTCGTGCGCGGCGGTGATCGTGCCGGCGCGCCACAGCTCGCCGAGCATCTGCGCCAGCGGCGCCGCGAACCGGTGCAACATCCCCTGCGCCCCCAGCTGCAGCTCCGCCTGCCGAAGTGTCGCGCCGAGCGCGGCCGTATCAAGTTCCCGGACCGCGGCGATGCCCGCCTCCAGCAGCGCCGCCGCCGGGTCCAGCGTGGCCCCGGTGGACCGCCCCGCCGCCAGCGAGGCCGGCCCGAGCGTGTCCGCGGCGATCTGCCGCAGGCGCTCCAGCGGCAGAGTCGCCATCGTCCCGATACTCTGGCCGGCCTGGGTGAGCTGCCGCAGCAGGCTGAGCCGCTCGATCTGCTCGTCCGAGTAGAGCCGGCGGTTCGTGCCCGTGCGCTCCGGCGCCACCACGCCATAACGTTTCTCCCAGATCCGAATCACATGGGCCGAGAGCCCGGTGCGTTGTACGACCGCTTGGATGGCATGTTGGTAGGCGCTCATGATGCTTATTAGACGCTGATTAGACAACCCGCCCGAAGCTCGCCGGCAAGCGGGATCCTTGGCCGATATTTAACATAATTAGCTACAGGGATTAATACCATCGCTGTTCAGTTTGTCTAATGATTCTAGACAATAACTTGATTTCTTAGACATTACATAGACATTGCGTCCCATCAGCGGGCTTCACCGCTCGCCTCAGCACCCGAACCAGAAACCAACACCGTCCATGAAATCCTCCGCTTCCCTCACCCTCGCCGCTCTCGTCGCCACCGCCGCCCTCGCCCTCCCGGCCCACGCCGGCTCCTGCTCCGCCAGCAAGGACTCCGCCGCAACTAAACCGGCCGGCGACATCGTCGCCGTCGCCTCCTCGGCCGGCAGCTTCAACACCTTGGTCGCCGCCGTGAAGGCCGCCGGCCTTGTCGAGACTCTCCAAGGCAAGGGCCCGTTCACGGTCTTCGCGCCCACCGACGAAGCCTTCGCCAAACTTCCCGCCGGCACCGTCGAGTCGCTGCTCCAGCCCGAGAATAAGGCCAAGCTCGTCGCCATCCTCACCTACCACGTCGTCCCGGGCAAAGTCCTCGCCGCCGACGTCACCACCTCCCAGTCCGCCACCGTCAACGGCCAGAAGCTCCCCCTCGCCGTCGCCAACGGCAAGGTCACCGCCGGCGGGGCCAACGTCGTCGCCGCCGACGTCGCCGCCGCCAACGGCGTCATCCACGTCGTCGATTCCGTCATCCTTCCCCAGTAACCGAAAATCTGCGGCGCCAGGCCCCGCGGCCGCCCGCAGTCAATCTCCCTCGTCCCGGAGGCGGCCCTCCCACCCGCGCGCGGCGCGAACCAGCCCTGCAGCCCCGCCCGGCCCGCCTCCGGGACCTCTTTCCTCCTCCCGCCATGCACGTCCGCACGCTCCGCTACTCCCAGCTCCTCCCGGTTCCGCGCGCCGACGTCTTCCCCTTCTTCGCCGCCGCCGAGAATCTCGAGCGCCTCACACCCCCCTGGCTGCACTTCCGTATCCTGACGCCCACGCCGATCGCGATGCGACGCGGGGCGTTGATCGACTACCGGATCCGCCTGCACGGCCTGCCGCTGCGCTGGCGCACCGAGATCGCCGAGTGGGAACCGCCCGTGCGCTTCGTCGACACCCAGCTCCGCGGCCCCTACCGCCTCTGGGTGCACACGCACACGTTCACCGACGTCCCCGGCGGCACCCTGTGCGAGGACGAGGTCCGCTACGCCGTGCCCGGCGGCCGCCTCGTCGACGCGCTCTTCGTCCGTGCGCAGGTCGAGCGCATCTTCGCCCATCGCCAAGCCGCCCTCGCCGCAAGCTTCGGGGAAACGCCATGAAACGCGCCCCCCAGCCACCCGCCCGACCGCGCCTCGGCCTGTGCTGCCAGTTCGCCGCCGCGCCGATCAAGTTCCGCACCACCACCGCCGCGGCCCTGGTTCGCCTGCCGCGCCCCGCGCAACTCGAGCGCCTCGCCGAACTGGCCCGCGCCAACGCCGACGCCCTGCTCGCCGCCCTCCATTTCTGCCACGAGCACCGGATCGGCGCCTTCCGGATCATCAGCACCCTGTTGCCGCTGCGGACGCATCCGACCGTCGGCTACGCTGTCGCCGACCTGACCGACGCGGACACCCTCGTCGCCCGCCTGCTCCTCTGCGGCGACTTTGCCCGCGAGCACGGCATTCGGACCGGGTTCCATCCCGACCAGTTCGTCGTGCTCAACTCGCCCGAACCCGAGATCGTGGCTCGCTCCCTCGCGGACCTGGAGGCCCACGCCGAACTCGCCGAGTGGACCCACGCCGACACGATCAACATCCACGCCGGCGGCGGCTACGGCGACAAACCCGCCGCGCTCGAACGTTTCCGCCGCACCCTCGAGCGGCTCTCCCCCCGCGCCCGCTCGCGCCTCACGGTGGAGAACGACGACACCACCTACACCCCCACCGAGCTGATCCCGCTCTGCCGGGCCGAGGGGATCCCGCTGGTCTACGACGTGCACCATCACCGCTGCCTGCCCGACGGGCTCACCGTCGCCGAGGCCACCGCGGCCGCCCTGCTCACCTGGGATCGCGAGCCGCTCTTCCACCTCTCCAGTCCGCTCGCCGGTTGGGACGGTCCGTATCGGGAGCGCCACCATGACTACATCGCGCCGGCCGACTTTCCGGTCGAGTGGCGCTCGCTCGCGGTGACGGTCGAGATCGAGGCCAAGGCCAAGGAGCTCGCCGTCCTGCGCCTGCAGCAGCACCTCGGCCTCGGGTCGACCGCCAGCAGCCCTCCCGCACAAACCGCGCCCGCGAGCCGGAGCCCCCGTGCGAAACCAACCTCCGCGAAGCCGCGGACCATCGACATCGCGCCATGAACACGACCCCACACTCTCGAACATTCCGGCGCCCGCTCCGGCTGGCGCTCGCGCTCGCGCTCCTCGCCGTCGCGGCGCAGGCCAGGGACACCGCATACCTCGGCGAGGCCCGGGACGAGCAAGGCAACCTGGTCTACACCGAACGGCACACCGTGCGCTCCGGAGAGCAGGGCATCGCGACTTCGCTCACCGAATACCTCGCGCCGGACGGCGCCCTCGTCGCCACCCTGCGCTCCGACTACTCCCGCAGCGTCGCGCTGCCCACCTACGTCTTCGAGGACCTGCGGCGCGACTACCGCGAGGGGCTGCACTGGCAGGACGGCGGGTATGTCGTCTTCCACCAGAGCGGCAGCGCCCCCGAGAAGACCGCGCCGTCTTCTCCTGCCAAGGATGGCACTACTACCTGATCGACAATCTGGACCTCCTGGAGGAGGAGAACATCGCCCTGAACCTCGTCCTGCCCTCCGAGCTGGCCCCGTTTCCGTTCGCCGTGCGGACCCTCGCCGCCGACGCGACCCGCGTGTCGGCCGAGCTGAAGCTCAAGCACTGGCTGTTCCGCTACTTCGCGCCGAAGATACGCCTCGAGTACGACCGGGCGAACCGGCGCCTCCGGGAGTTCCACGGCGTGTCCAACATCCTCAGCCAATCGGGCGAACGGCAGACGGTGACGATCCGCTACCGCTACGGCGACGAGTGAGCGCGGGAGGGTTGATGCACGCCCCGCCCCGGCCCACGCGCCGCCCGACATCCCCCTGGAGGCCCTCGCCCCTCGGTGTCCGTCTGTGTGCAGCTGTGGCAAACCCGTCCGTGCCCCTGCCCGCCTTGGTTCCCGATTTCTCGCACCCATCATCCCGTTCCGCCTAGACCGAACGCCCCCCATTCCGATGAAACTTCTTCCCTTCCTGCCCTGCCTGCTGCTGCTCACCGGCTGCGCCACGTCGTTGCCGCCCTTGAAGACGGTCGAGAAGGTCGATCTCGAGAGATTCATGGGCCCCTGGTACGTGATCGCCGCCATCCCGACCTTCATCGAGACCGAGGCCTTCAACGCGATCGAGGACTACCGGCTCGAAACCGACGGCACCATCGCCACGACGTTCACGTTCAACCAGGGCGCCTTCGCCGGCCCACCCAAGCGCTACACGCCCCGCGGCTTCGTCGTCGACCGCATCAACAACTCCACGTGGGCGATGCAGTTCGTCTGGCCGTTCAAGGCCGAGTTCCTGATTACGCACTTGGATCCCGAGTACACCCGGACCGTCATCGGCCGGAACAAGCGCGACTACGTCTGGATCATGGCGCGCACACCGCAGATTCCGGAAGCCGAGTACCAACGGTTGGTCGCCGAGTTGGCCGGCCAGGGCTACGATGTCGCCAAGCTCCGCCGGGTCCCCCAGCAATGGCCGGAGACCCGGTAACGGCGCCCCAGCGACGACGCCATCCCGGAGCCGACCTCGATGCCGGCCGCAGCGTCGACGCCCCACCGAGCCGCAACCATGCAGCCGCAACTCCACGAGCGAAGAGAAATCACCACTGGTGAGAACGCCGGCAGGCAGGCTCGTCGCGTAGGTCCGGTCTCCGACCGGACGCTTCCAGCTCCAGCAAAACCGCCGGCACGCTTCCTCCGGTGTCGAGTCGGAGACTGGACCCGGCGACTGCATGAACACGTTTGATGCTGGTTCGTGGATTGCATCGGACCGAGACCAGCGCAGAGCTTCCCGCATGCAGACCCTTTTTCTCCTCGGCGGTGGGCTGGCGCTGCTCGTGGTCGGCGGCGAGCTGCTCGTCCGCGGTGCGGTCGCCCTGGCCCGGCGACTCGGCGTATCACCACTGGTGATCGGTCTGACGGTGGTCGGGTTCGGAACGTCCGCCCCGGAATTGGTGACCTCCGTGCAGGCTTCGTTGGCCGGGACACCCGGCATCGCGGTCGGCAACATCGTGGGATCCAACATCGCCAACCTGCTCCTGATCCTCGGACTTTCGGCGCTGATCGCGCCGATCACGGTATCGGCCGGGGCGCTGCGGCGCGACGGCGTCGTCATGCTCGCCGTGGCCGCGCTGTTCGCGGCGGTGGCCGCGCTGATGCCTCTGGGACGCGGGGTCGGCCTGTGCTTCGTGGCGGGACTGGTCGCCTATGTCGTCAGCGCTTGGCGACAGGAACAGGGCGGCGCCGCCGCCGGGCACACCGCAGCGTTCGACAAGGCGGAGGCGGCCGAGCAGGTCGATCCGGCGCTGCGCCCGGAAGCAATGCCGCGGGGCGCACTGGCGGTACCGATCGCATTGGCGCTGCTCGGCTTGGTGCTCGTGGTGCTGGGAGGCCGGTGGCTGGTCGCGGGTGCGGTGACGCTGGCGACAACGCTGGGGGTGGACGAAACCGTGATCGGGCTCACCATCGTGGCCGTGGGCACCTCCGCGCCCGAGCTGGTGACCTCGATTGTGGCGGCAGTGCGGCGGCAGTCGGATGTCGCCTTGGGCAACGTGCTGGGGTCGAACATCTACAACATCCTTGGCATCGGTGGCCTCACCGGGCTGCTGGCGCCCACGCCGGTGCCGGCGGAGATCGTGCGCTTCGACAACCTCGTGATGGTAGCGGTGTCGGCGACCGCGGTGGTGCTGGCCCGCACCGGCTTCCGGATCGGGCGACGGGAGGGTGCGGCCCTGCTGCTCGGCTACGTGGTGTACGCGTGGGCCATCTGGCCGGCGTGAGCTGAGGCGCACCGCGGCAGCAACGGTCTTCAGCTAGGGCGGGTCGTGGCTCGGACCGCCGCCCAGTGACTTCTGCACTTCCGCTGCGCGCGGAGGACAGGCCGCGGCCTACCATCGTGCCGGCGGTCGAGCCGGGAAGGCTACTTCATCGACAGCGTTTAGACACATTGCAACCGCCACCGAGGGCAGCATCACATCGGTTGCGCTTAAGATTATTGTTTTCATAAACTAAGCAGCCTTCGGCGCAGCTGCACTAATACCTCTGGACGGAATCTTGCCTTCTTAGACATTACCTAGACATTGCGTCCCATCAGCGGGCCTTGCCGCTCGCCTCACTACCCGAACCAGAAACCAACACCGTCCATGAAACTCTCCGCTTCCCTCACCCTCGCCGCCCTCGTCGCCACCGCCGCCCTCGCCCTCCCGGCCCATGCCGGCTCCTGCTCCGCCGGAAAGGCGTCCGCCGCCGCCAAGGCCGAGCCCGCCGGCGACATCGTCGCCGTCGCCTCCTCGGCCGGCAGTTTCAACACCCTGGTCGCCGCCGTGAAGGCCGCCGGCCTTGTCGAGACCCTCCAGGGCAAGGGCCCGTTCACGGTCTTCGCGCCGACCGACGAAGCCTTCGCCAAGCTCCCCGCCGGCACCGTCGAGTCCCTGCTCCAGCCCGAAAATAAGGACAAGCTCGTCGCCCTCCTCACCTACCACGTCGTCCCCGGCAAAGTCCTCGCCGCCGATGTGACAACCTCCCAAGCCCCGACCGCCAACGGCCAGAAGCTCTCCCTCGCCGTCGCCAACGGCAAGGTCACCGCCGGCGGGGCCAACGTCGTCGCCGCCGATGTCGCCGCCTCCAACGGCGTCATCCACGTCGTCGATTCCGTCCTCCTTCCCCAGTGACAAATCCACCTGCTAGAGGCTCCACCCATGCTTCCGGTCCTCTTGATCTCCTACCTGCTCGGAGGGATCGCGTTCGTGGCCCCGGACGGCAAACGCCCCGCCGGGCCCTGACCGGATCCGAACCCGGCTCGCGCCGCCCGCCCCGCCGCGCCACTCGAGCCGGCCCATTCGCCCGACACCCCACCGCCGCTCCACGTTTCCGCACCGCCCACGTGCAACAACTCGGGGACTACCTACACTGCCGCCGGTGAGCACCACGCCGCAAGCCCCGCTCGTTCTCGCCACCGGAACCACCGGCTACGTGGGCGGGCGCCGCGGCTGGCTCGAGTTCCGATCCACCCCGCGCGCCGCCGGCGCCACGCTCGGCCAAACGGCCTTCTTCGCCCCCAAGGGCCTGCCCGGCCTCCACTGCTGGTGCACGTTGTATCCGGTCCACTCGCTGATCTTCAGCGGGCTCGTCCGCGCCCTCGCCCGCGCTGCCGTCGGACACGAGCGACGGCGCGTACCGCCGCAGCCGTTCCCCGTTTCTCAACCCGCCTGACCACCATGTCCTCCCTCGCCGTCATCGGCTCCGGCATCTCCGGCCTCGGCGCCGCTTGGTTCCTCCGCCACCGCTACGATCTCACGATCTTCGAGGCGGCCGACCACATCGGCGGCCACACCCACACCGTCACCGTCGACGAGGAAGGACGCGCCGTGCCGATCGACACCGGCTTCATGGTATTCAACCACGTCACGTACCCGCACCTTACGCGGCTCTTCGACACGCTCGCCGTGCCCACCAAGCGCACCGACATGTCATTCAGCGTCCAACACGGCCCGCGCGACCTCGAGTACCGCGGCAGCAGCCTCAACACCCTCTTCGCGCAGCGCCGCAACCTGTTCCGCCCGTCGTTCTACCGGATGCTGCTGCAGATCGACCGGTTCAACCGCGAAGCCCTTGCCGCCCTCGACGATCCCGCGCTCCACAACCTCACCCTCGACGAATACGTGAGCCGTCGTGGATACGGCGAGGACTTCCTCCGGCTCTACCTGCTCCCGATGAGCTCGGCGGTGTGGTCGACCCCGCCCGCCCAGATGCGCCGCTTCCCCGCCACCACGCTCCTGCGCTTCTTCCACAACCACGGCTTCTTCGGCCTGCACACGCAGCACCCGTGGTGGACCGTCGAGGGCGGCGCGCAGGAGTACGTGCGCCGCCTCACCGCGCCTCTCCGCGAACGCATCCACGTGAGCACTCCCGTGCGCGCCGTGCGGCGCCTTCCCGCCGGCGGCGTGGAAATCTCGACCGACACGACCACGGCCCGTTTCGATCAGGTCATCTTCGCCTGCCACGCCCCCGCCGCGCTCGTCCTGCTCGGCGCCGATGCCACCGCCGAGGAGCGCCGCCTGCTCGGCGCGTTCCGCTACCAGCCCAACCGCGTCACTCTCCACACCGCCGCCACCGTGATGCCGCGCACACGCCTCGCCTGGTCGGCCTGGAACTACCGACTCGACGCCCCCGCCGGTGCCGCCGCGGACGACAACGCGCTCCGCGTCTCGACGCACTACTGGATGAACCGACTTCAAGGCGTCTCCGACCGGCGCCACTACTTCGTCACCCTCGACGGCGAACACCTGCTCCCGCCCGACGCCGTCCTCCGGCGCTTCGACGAGGAGCATCCGCTGTTCGACCTCGCCGCGGTGCAGGCGCAACCCGGGATCCCGGAGCTCAACGCCGCCGCCATCGGGCGCAGCGAGACGTACTTCGCCGGCGCGTGGCAACGCTACGGCTTCCACGAGGACGGTCTCCTCTCCGCCCACACCCTCGCAACCCTCCTCCTCGGCCACGACGCCTGGGATACCGCCCTCGACGGCACCCGACGCACATGACCGCGCACGCGCCCAACTCCGGCACATCCCAGCAGCCGCGCTCATGCCTCTACGAGTGCACCGTGCTGCACGAGCGTTTCGCGCCGCGGCGCCACGCCTTCAGCTACCGGCTCTTCTACCTCGCGCTCGACCTCGACGAGCTCCCCGCGCTCGCCGGCCGCCTTCGCCTGCTGCGCTTCGGGCGCCCCGGCCTGCTCCGCTTCGACGAGCCCGGGCACCTGCCGCTCGCCGAGCCGTTGCACAACCCCTCCCCGGACTCCCCGACCGCGTTCGCCGCCACCGACCTCGCCACCCTGAAGGCCCGCGCGCGCGCCGTCTGCGCCGCCCACGGCGCCGATCCCGGTCCCACCGGCCGCGTCCTGCTCATCACCCTGCCGCGCGTGCTCGGGTACCGCTTCAACCCGGTGTCGTTCTACTTCTGCACCGCCGCCGCGGGCTCGCCCGTCGGCGCCATCGCCGAGGTGACGAACACCTTCCACGAGGTGAAGCCGTACTTCATCCCCGTCGCCGCGGCGGGCCCGGCCGGAGTCTTCCGCCTGCGCGTGCCGAAGCACTTCTACGTGTCGCCGTTCTCGCCGCTCGACCTCGAGTTCGACTTCACGCTCCACACGCCCGGCGACCGCCTCGCGGTCCGCATCGACGACTTCGCTGAGGGGAAACGCGTGCTGCACACCACGCTCTCCGGCCGCCGCGCGCCGCTCACCGACGCGCGCCTCGCCTGGTTCCTCCTCAAGTATCCGCTCGTCACGCTCGCCGTGATCGCGCGCATCCACTGGCACGCGCTCCGCCTCTGGCTGAAACGCGTGCCGTGGTTCGCCAAGGCCGCCGGCGCCGCCGCCCAGCGCGATCTCTACCACCCGCACTCGTCCATCGCCCCGAGCCGTTCCCCCTCATGAACCCGCCCGACCGCACCGTCCCCGCCTCCACCGCCGCGACCGCCGCCACGGCCGCGGGCTCCGGCGGCCTCTACCAACGCCTCACGCTCCGCGCCCTCGCCCGGATGCCGCGCGGCCTGCTCCACCTTGAGCTGCCCGACGGCACCGTGCACCGTTTCGGCGGGCGCGAGGCCGTGCAGTGGCACGCCACCACGCTCGCCCCCGCCGCGCTCGCGATCCCGCAGGTCGCCGCGATCAAGGTGAACGACCCGGCGTTCTTCGAGCGGTGCGTGCTTTTCGGCGACATCGGTTTCGCCGAGGCGTTCATGAACGGCGACTGGGAGACGCCCGATCTCGCCGCGGTGATCGCCTGGTTCGTGCTCAACGTCGAGCACTCGCCCTCGCTCTCCGGTTCGCGCGCGAAGGCCTTCGGCGTGAATCTGCTCCGCGCCGCCAACCGCCTCGCGCACCGGCTCCGCCCGAATTCCCGCCGTACCGCCGCGCGCAACATCCGCGACCACTACGACCTCTCCAACGACTTCTTCCGCCTCTGGCTCGACCCCTCGATGATGTACTCCAGCGCCCGCTGGGACCGCCCGGAGTTCACCCTCGCCGAGGCGCAGCGCGCAAAAAACGACGCCCTCTGCCGCAAGCTCCGCCTCACGCCCGCCGACCACGTGCTCGAGATCGGCACCGGCTGGGGCGGCTGGAGCCTGCACGCCGCACACGAGTACGGCTGCCGCGTGACCTCGCTCACCATCTCGCAGCAGCAGCACGACCTCGCCCGCGAGCGCATCGCCGCCGCCGGCCTCGCCGACCGCATCGAGGTGCGCCTCCAGGACTACCGCGACCTCCCCGCCGGCGAGCAGTACGACAAGCTCGTCTCCATCGAGATGCTCGAGGCCGTGGGCCACCGCTACCTCGAGGACTGGTGCCGCGCCGTCGCTCGCGCGCTCAAGCCCGAGGGCCTCATGGCGCTCCAGTTCATCACCTGCGCCGACGCCCGCTACGACGAGATCCGCCGCGGCGTGGACTTCATCCAGAAGCACGTCTTCCCCGGCTCGCTGCTGCTCTCGCTCAACCGACTCAACGGTCTGCTCGCCCGCCACGGCGGCTTCGTGCTCCACGCGCTCGACGACCTCGGCCAGGACTACGCGCGCACGCTCCGCGAGTGGCGCGAGGCCTTCAACCACCGCACCACGGAGGTGCAGGCGCTCGGTTTCGACGACCGCTTCCGGCGCAAGTGGAACTACTACCTCGCCTACTGCGAGGCCGCCTTCGCCCTGCGCAACATCTCCGTTCTCCAGACCGTGCATACGCGGCCCAACAACCTCTCCTTCCGCTGATCGCCCCGGGCCCGCGCTGCAGTTGTAGGGTGCGAGCTTGCTCCCACCGCTCGCCGCTCACCCGCCCCGCCCCACCATCGAACCAGCCCCCGCCTCACCTCCCGCCCCCTCACCTCCCATGCTCTGGTTCCTCCGTCTCCTCTTTGTCGGCGTGTTCGCCGCGATGGTCTCCGTCACCAGCTGGGCCAGCCTCCAGCAGTCGATCTTCGCCATCCCGCGCGAGGTGTTCACGCATCCGTGGTTCATCGCCACGCTCTTCGACGCCTACTTCGGCTTCCTCACGTTCTACCTCTGGGTCGCGTGGAAGGAGCCGCGCTTCGGTGCCCGCCTGCTGTGGTTCGTCGCCATCATGGCGTTGGGCAACCTCGCCATGGCGCTCTACGCGCTCGTCGAGCTCTGCCGCATCCGCGAAGCCGCGGAGATCAAAGACCTCCTGTCGCGCCGCAACCCCGGCAGTTTCGTCCTCCCGGGCGTCCTCGTCGCCCTTTCGATCGCAGTCTACTGCGCCGGCTGACCATGACCATCAGCCGGCCAGGTCGCTCGGTGTCCGTCTCCGTTGTGGGAGCCTGCTCGCAAGCGATCTGCGCTCCGACAACCCGACGCCGGAATCGCCTGCAAGCAGGCTCCTACAGATGAACCAACTCGCCAGCCCACCAGCCTCCGCTTCTTCGGAAGCCGGTTCCGCTCCGCGCTCTTCCTGGTGGCGCCGCCGCGTCGTCGACCCGCTCGCGCGCCAGCTCACGCAGGGTTTGTCGCCCGAACGCCTCGCGCTCGCACTGGCCGTCGGCGGCGCGATCGCGCTCAACCCCTTCCTCGGCACGACCACGCTGGGCTGTGTCGCCGCCGGCGTCGCCCTGCGGCTCAACCAACCCGCCCTGCAGATTGCCAACCTGCTCGGTGCCCCGCTCCAGCTCGCGCTCCTCGTCCCCTGGGTGCGCGCCGGCGAATGGCTCTACCGGGCCGACCCGATGCCGCTGAACCCGGCCTTGCTGGTCGAGCAGTTCGTCGCAGCGCCCGGCCAGTTCCTTGAACGCTTCGGAACGAGCGGCCTCCATGCCGCGACCGCGTGGCTGCTCACGGCGCCGCTGCTGGGGGCCGCACTGCATTTCGCGCTGCGTCCACTGCTCCGCGCGCTGGCCGAACGACTCGTGCCGCGCCCGTCGCTCGCCCCGGGCAAACCGCAAGCGGCCCAGACACGAAGTCCCGCCCTGTGGACGGAATAGCCCGTCGGCCCCACGACGCTCCCCGCACCATGTCCACGCTCACCCTTCTCCTCGTCGCCCTCGCCGCCGCCTGCATCGGCTTCGCGCTGCTGTACCTCGTCGCGCGTCGACTCGACAACTACGGCATCGTCGACGTCGCGTGGTCGCTCGGCTTCGCGCCGCTCGCGGC
>JAEWNN010000023.1 GCA_023457035.1 Verrucomicrobiota bacterium | reverse complement strand
ATGTCCGGCTGAACCGGGCGCTTGGTCGCTCTACGACGGCGTGACATGGCGTAAGTTAGGCTTTCTTGGCTTCCTTGGGACGTTTCACGCCGTACTTGGAACGGCTACGGCGACGCTTCTCGACGCCGACGGCGTCGAGGGTACCGCGAACGATGTGGTAACGGACACCGGGCAAGTCCTTCACGCGGCCACCGCGCACGAGCACGATCGAGTGCTCCTGGAGGTTGTGGCCCTCGTCCGGAATGTACGAAATGACTTCGGTCCCGTTCGTGAGGCGAACCTTGGCAACCTTGCGGATGGCGGAGTTCGGTTTCTTCGGCGTGCGCGTCATGACCTGCACGCAGACGCCACGGCGGAAAGGATTGCGGTCGAGGGCCGGCGACTTGGATTTCGCACGGACCTTCCGGCGACCTTTTCTCACGAGTTGGTTGATCGTAGGCATGGACGAAGAAGGAGGAAAATAAGGGAAAAGAGGCGGACGCTGTGGAATGCCCCAACACCGTGCAAGAAGTTTTTTTGCCTCCTGTGACGAATGTCGTTTCCAGAGGCCGGCAGCACCGTCCGCAATGCGGGTTGGGACGGGGTCGCCGGGCCTGAAGCGGGCGCTGGGTTCGGAAAAATGAAGCGGGCAGATAGACAGGTCGGCGCCGGCGATGTCAACACCGCTGTCGCGCGCGAGAGCAGAAGTCGGCGGCCGCCGGTGGCGGACTGAGTTCTTCGATACACCCATTCCCCTGCGCGGGCGGTCGTCGGGCGGCTCACCGCGCCCGGCCGCACACAGTCAGGACGATGCCCGCCAGCACCCCGAGCACCGCGGGAAGCTTCCGCAGCCCGTTGCGCTCGCCGAACAAATACAGCCCGCCGGCGAAGGCCACCAACGTGCTCCCGCGCCGCAGGCTCGAGACCAGCGAGACCAGCGCGTCGCGGTCCTGCAGCGCCCCGAAGTAGAGGTAGTCGGAGACCAGCAGCATCGCCGCGATGCCGGGGATGCTCCAGCGCCAGTGGAACTCGTTGCGCGGCCACCAGCGCCGCTTCCAACCGACCGCCAGCGGCAGGAACAGCGCCGCAAGGTACACGGAGAACCACGCCTGCACCGTCGGCACCGCCAGGCCCACCGTGCCCAGCAGATACTTGTCGTAGAGCGCGCTCACCGCACCGAGCAGCGTGCCCATCACCATGAAGCCGATCCACCGGTTGCTCCGGAAGTCGATCCCCTCCCCCCGCCCCGCCAACGACAGCCCCACGAACGAGGCCAGCGTCGTCGCGATGCCGAGCCACTCCAACAGCGTGGGCCGCTCCGCCAGCACCACCAGCGCCCCGGCGATCGTCCAGATCGGGCCCGTCGCCCGGATCGGCGAGGTGAGCGACACCGGCAGGTGTTTCATCGCGAAGTAGGTGAACATCCATGACGACGCCACCAGCGCCGACTTGCCCGCCAGCTGGAGGTGGCCGAGCCAGCCCAGCGGCTCCGTCGTGAGCGCCGCCGGCAGCACCCCGGGCCGGAGCGCCGCCAACACCATCAGGCCGGTCCAGACCGCGGCCGAGCACACGCAGCCCAGGAAGAGCACCGGCACGACGGCGTTCTCGCGCACCGCATGCTTGGTGCACAGTTCGTAGAGGCCGAGGAAGAGCGCCGCCACCAGGCTGGCCAGGATCCAGTTCATGAGGAAAACGGGCGGTTGTGCAGCCCGCGCCCCGGCGGCGCAAGGGCCGATCCTGTCTCCACGATTGCCATCCAGCCCCGCGCCGGTTTGCCTTCGCCCACCCCACCACGACCAACCGCCCTCGCCCCATGCGCCAACCACTCCTCCCCGTCCTGCTCCTCGCCCTCGCGCTCCTCGGCTTCGCCGGCTGCAGCCCGGCCCCCTCCGCCACCGCCGAGAAATTCACCGTCGCCCTCGCCAAGGGCGACGTGGCCACCGCCAAAAAATACTGCACACAGTCGACCGCCCAGATGCTCGACTTCGCCGTGTCGATGGGCGCCGTGCAGGCCCAGCCCGACTTCAAGTTCGTCGTCACCGAACAGAAGATCGACGGCAACCGCGCCACCGTCCGGTTCAAGGACGACAAGGGCAAGGAGGAGAAGATCGACCTGGTGAAGATCGATGGCCGCTGGCAGGTGGAAGCTCGCAAGTAGCCTGCTGGCGGTGGCGCTGGCGGCCGCGTTCGTACTGCCGTTGCGCCCCCGTCCGGCGGAGGCACCGGCCGGGGCCTCGCCCGGGATGGCCCACCCTCCACTCCAGGAGGGGGACTTGATCTTCCGGCGCGGCCACGGACTCTGGTCCGAGCTCTTCGCCGAGGCTTCGGCGCACGACCGCCGGTTCTCGCATGTGGGCGTGCTGCTCCGCACACGGGAGCAGACCTGGCAGGTGGCCCACGCCAGCGCCCACGATCTCACCGGGCACGGCCGCACCGCGGCGGAGCCGCTGGAGACTTTCCTGCAGGACGCCACCGCCGTGGAGATACGGCGCCCCCGTCTCGCGCCCGCCCCGCTCGGCCGCTTCGTCGAGGCGGTGCGCAGTGCCGCCCGCGCGCACACACCGTTCGACGCCTCCTTCTCCCTCGCCACGCCCGAACGCGTCTACTGCACGGAGCTGATCTGGCAGGCCTGGACCCGGGCGACCGGCGTCGATCCCCTGCCGCGAAAAACCCTCTGGCGCGGGCGAGCCATCGTCAGCATCGAGGACGTGCTCACCCTGGCCGAAGTCATGCCGCCCCGCCCTTGAGCGGGACGCCGAACCGGCAAAAAAACGTTTGGTTCCTCCCCCCCTCCGCTGCGGGTTTGCCACCTGCTCCACCCCGGCACGACGCTCCCCGCAACTCAACACCGACGTTCGTATGAACCCATCGCTCATCTCGGGATTGTTCTGCTTCTGCCTGGTGCTCGCCGCCGCGGCTGCGGCGCTGTTCCACTGGCAACGCACCACGCGCCACCGTCGCCCGCCGGTGGAGTTCAAGCTGCTCCGCGGCCCCGGCGAACTCTCCCTGCGCGCGCTGCGCCGGATCGAGGCCACCCTGCCGCTGGTGCTCCTCGCCGCGGTGCTGCTGCCGCTCTTCCTCGGCATGACGTTGTTCCTCTACGTGCCGCTCATGCACGGCCTGCCGCACGTGATCGTCACGACGCTCGGATGGCTGGCCGAGCTCGCGCTGCTCTATTTCGCCGGCCGCCATGTCTACCGCCGGCTCGTCGCCCGCCGCATCCTCGAGCTGCGTTACCTGGGAGAACGCGCCGTGGCCGAGGAGCTCGCCCCGCTCCTGCCGCAGGGATTCCGCATCTTCCATGATGTCGCCATCCACGGCGTCGAGTCCGACGTCGACCTCGACCATGTCATCGTCGGCCCCAATGGCGTGACCGTCATCGAGTGCGAGCCGCGCCAGCGCGAGACGGCCAAGAACGCCCAACGCGACCACGAGGTCACCTTCGACGGCAAACAGCTCGCCTGGCCCTGGGGCGCGGACCGCGACACCGTGGCGAGCCTCGAGGGCGAAGCTGTCAGCTTCACGAAGTGGCTCATGCAGACGACCGGTTACCGTATCCAAGCGTACCCACTGCTCACCGTCCCCGGCTGGTGGGTGGACATCACCGGCCGCGGCCTGGTCGAGGTCGTCAACCACAAGCAGGTCCTGCACGCCGTCAACGAGCGCACCGCCACCCCGCTCGAACCCGAGCAGATCGAGAAGATCTGTCGGGAACTCGAGCTGCACTGCCGCGACGTCGAGTTCTAGTCGGCGATCACCGAATACGCGCCCGCGCGGCCGCGGCGCACCGCGGCCGCCAATCGCGCCAACCGCGCACCGCTGGGCATGGGCCGGGCGAGTGGCTGCGCCGGGATCTGCCTGCGCGCACGAGCGCTCGCTCCCCCGCGCCAAACAAAAGGGCGGACGCCGTGGGGAGCGTCCGCCCTTCGTGTGGGTGAGTCGATCGGGGTTGGGGCTATCGGTTGCGGGGAGGGATCGGGCGCGACCGCGGTCGCGCCCCACAGGGATCAGACCAGCTCGCACTTGCCGCCCGCGCAGGCGGTGGCGGCGCCGCGGGCCTCGTGGCCGGCGGTGTGGTCCTCCTTCTCGGGGACCTTGGCGTAGTCGATCGGGTTGTAGTGCAGGCTGTTCCACTTGCGGATGTCCTCGCGGCCGGCGATCGCCTCGCGAGGAGCCTGGCGGTAGTCCTTGTCGCCGCTGGCGCCCAGGAGGGCGACGCCGGTGAAGGCGTGCTGGTTCTCCCAGATGAAGTCGGCCACGGCGGGCCACTCGCCGGCCTGCACGGTGATGGTGTTGGAGACGTTGTGGTGCGCGTCGGTGTAGGTGGTGACGGCACGGCCACCCTGCACCCAGTTTTCCTGGACGAGACGGACGTACTCGAGCAGGCGCAGGGCGGGCACATCGTCCTTGAGCAGGGCGTGCGGCGGGGCCTCGACCGGGAAGGTGATGACCTCGGTGCCCTCGTTGTAGACGGACTTCTCGCACATGTGCGGGTTGTTGCGCTTGAACCAGCGGTAGATCGGATCGTTGGAGCTGGCCTGGACGCGACGGAAGTAGCGGCGGGCGTGGTGCGGGTGGATGCCGGAGCCGGCGTTGAGCACGAGCGACGAGGTGCCCTCGGGCTTGACGCAGGTGGTGCGCGCGGCGCGGTTGATGCCGAGCGCGGCGGCGGCGGCGGCGTTGACAGCCTTCACGACCTCGGCGCCGCGGCGCAGCGTGGCGGGGTCGAGCAGGATCTCGGGGTTGTCGAGCACACCGCAGATGGAGACGCCGATGAGGGCCTCGCGCTCGTTGATCACGCGAGTCACCGGCCCGAGGTACGGGATGTCGGTATAGGTTGCCTGGACACTGCCGATGAGGGCGGCGGCGCGGGCGAGGGCGAAGAACTGGTCCTGGGTGTCGGCGGCGGCGCCGGAAACGGTGGAGAGGTTGCACATCTGCCAACCCCACAGCTCCATGCCCTCCTCGAGGTGGCCGGTGTAACCGTAGGCGCGAAGCTTCTCGATCTCGCGCGAGGTGACGACGAGCTTCGGGTTGAGGGCGATCTCGACGCACGGGTTCGGGAGCACGTCCGGGTCGGAGCCGTTGACGAAGTAGAAGCCGGGCTCGCCGTACTGTTTCTGGCACTCGAAAAGGCGCTGGTAGACGTCGCGCGGGGTCTGGTCGCGGACGAGGACGGCGGAGTTGTTGGAGGCGGAGCGCTGCGGATGGGTGCGGAACCAGTCGCCGGTCTTGGCGGCCATCATCTCCTCGTCCTCGGGGCTGAAGAGGCAGATCGTCGCCGAACGGCGGATGCCGCCGGAGAGCACGGACTGCGCGACATGCATGCAGATGTCGTAGACCTCGATCGGGCGGAGCTGGCGACCGGCGGCGCCGACAAGGATCTCCTCGACGCGGGTGAGGGCTCGCTTGAGCGGGAGGTGGCCGGGGGCTTTGCCGCCGCTGGTCTTCAGAAGGGCGCCGCGGTCGCGGATGAGGTGGAAGGAGAACTCGACCTTGTAGCCGTGGATGAAGGACTCCATCAGTTCCTGGAGGGAGTCGGACCAGCCCTCGACAGTATCCGGCACGGCGTAGTGCTTGACGGGCAGATCGAGCTCGTCGGCACGGGCGGCGAGGGCCGGGAGCATGGCGACGTGCTGCTTCTGCACGGAGAAGCCGCAACCGCAGCCGCTCAGAAGGAGGAAGAAGTACTCGCGGAAGAACTCGATGCGGTTCACCGGCGAGGCGGTGCAGTTGTAGATCCGGGCGTTGGAGACCTCGATGGCCTTGCCGCCGAACTGCAGCGAGCGCATCGAGGGCAGCACCTTCTTCGCCTTCACGAGGTTGTAGGCGCGGACGATCTCGTCGGCGAGAGAGCCGAGCGGGCCGGCATCGCGCGCGGCCTCGGCAGTGACGGTGCCCTTGGCGACGAGTTCGCGCAGGGAGGCGTTGAGGTCCTTGTCGGCGATCTTCGCCACGCGGCGCAGGTGCATCTGGGCGACGCGCTCGACGGCCTCCGGCCAGATCTCGCGGCGGCCGAGGTTCTCGTCGTAGCGGCAGTAGCGGCTGATGGCGATGTAGTCTTGGAGGCCGCAATCGCCGTGCACGACCGGGCGGAGCTCGGAGTGCTGGATCCGGTAGAAGATGTAGTGGCGGGCGATCTCGTAGCGGTCGTGCTTGAGCAGCGTGAGCTCGATGAGATCCTGCACGTCCTCGACGCCGGGGGCGCCGGCGGTGCCGAACTTCTCGATCACCATGTCGCGCACTTCGGCGGAGAGATCGAAGACGTCCTTGAACGTCGC
The DNA here is from genome assembly GCA_023457035.1 of Verrucomicrobiota bacterium. GTDB lineage: Bacteria > Verrucomicrobiota > Verrucomicrobiia > Opitutales > Opitutaceae > CAJCBL01. Next base: position 1,888 of record JAEWNN010000023.1, on the reverse strand, counting down.
CTCGTCCAAACCGTAGCGCAGCTCCGGATTGTCGCGGTGCGGGTTCTTGGATTCTTCGTGCTTGGCGCCGTAGGCGGCCAAGGCGATGGCGCGAACGATGCGCTCGAGTTTGAAGGGAGCGGCTTTGCCGTCGCGCTTCTTGACGGTGAGGAGGATTTCCGACTCGGACATGGAAGTGGTTCGTTCGATGGTGAAGAAAGAGTGGTTGGCAGACATGGGCGGGACCGGGGTAAAGGGGGACTGGTTGACGTGATGAGGGCGAAAAAGCGGAGTGCGCTGGCTCAGCCGGACGGGGACTTGGCCGCATGGGTCGGAACAAGGCGCCAGACCGACTTCAGGCCCATCCGCCACGCGGTGAGCAGAAGTGCGGCAACAGCGGCGCTGTCGGCATGCGCCGACGGCAGGTCAAGCCGGAGCGCCTGCGACTGATCGAGCCACTTCTGCCGGCGCGCCGCGGCGCGCAGCAGACTGAGCGGATCGATGTCGCCGGCAGTGCGGTGTTTCTCCTTCACGTCGGCGGGAATGGTGGCGATCTCCTGCACCTCGCCATCGAAGTACTTGAGCTGCTCGACCATCTCGGACGTCCACAGACCGCGGGCCTTGAGGTCGCGCACCAGCGCCGGCGCGAACACGAGGAACTCGCCCGACAGCGTGGACCGCACCTGGAGGTTGCGCGCGGCGGGATCGACGGAGGCCGTGGTGCCGGCGACCTGGTCGATGCCCGGCGTGGGCGAGACCGCCAGCAAGGCGGAATGGCGCAAACCGTGGGCGGCGACGAGCGCGCGCACCGGCTGCCAGTCGAGGCGTCCGCCCTGCGGCACCTCGGTGGCGAGGCCGCGGTCCTGATCGAGCAAAGCCAGGGTGTCGGCCGGGAACAGGCCGCGATCCCACTTCGAGCCCTTGAACGTCGGATACGAACCACGCTCGGCCGCGAGCTCGGCGGAGGCCGCGACGGCGCAGTGGGCGAGCGCCTCGAGGCACTCGTCGTTGAACTGCTCGGCCGCGGGCGAGCCGAAGGCGAAACCCTTGGCGTGCAGCGCGCGCGCCAGCCCCATGACGCCCAGCCCGAGCGGGCGGTGGCGCCGGGCGGCGCGGCGGGCGGACTCGGTTGGGAACCGGTGGCAGTCGAGCACGTTGTCGAGCGCGCGCACCGCGAGGCGCACGGTGGCGCGTAACGCGTCGAGATCCAGGTTGCCGGAGCCGTCGAGGTGGGCGTCGAGCGCGACCGAGCCGAGCGCCGCGGCGGCGGTCTCGCCGTCGTCCGCGCCGAGCATGAGCTCGGTGGCATAGCTCGCGCAATGCAACCGGCCGACATGGTCCTGCGCGGCGCGCAGGGTGCAGGCGTCCTTGAAGGCGATCGAGGCCGTGCCCTCGAGCATCGCCTGCACGAGGCCCCGCCAGAGGTCGGCCGCGGGCAGGCGGCGGCTCCAGAGCCGCCCCTCCACCGCCTGCGCCTCGTACTCCGCATAGCGGCGGGCAAAGGCGGCGCCGGCGAGGTCGGGCAGATCGGCGACGTCGGCGGGGCGGAAGAGCGTCCACTCGCCGCCAGCGACCACCCGCTGCAGGAAGAGATCGGGCACCCAATGCGCCAGGATCAGCGCACCGGGCTTGGCCGGGCGCCGGGCGAGCAGGTCCGCCAGATCGGCGTGCCAAGTCTCAAGATACGCAGCGCCCTCGACGGGGCCGACGGCGGCGAGCATCGCCTGATGCAGGTCGAGGTAGGCGGCGAGGCCGCGGGCCGCGGGCTCGTGGGCCGGCGGCTCGGCGGAGCCGACGGCGGTCCAGGATCCGGCGAGCGTGCCGCCGCGCACCGCGAGGTAGGCGTTGTCGGCGATGCCCTGCTGCATCACGCCTTTGAGGCTGTCGGCGACATGGTACGTGTACTGCG
>JAEWNN010000022.1 GCA_023457035.1 Verrucomicrobiota bacterium | reverse complement strand
TGGCGACGCCGATCTTGCCGAGGAACACCTCGGCCTCGGGGATGAGGCTGGAGGGGATGGAGGCGTTGGAGATGGCGAAGGCGGTGGCGTGCGGCGGGTGGGCGTGCACGCAGGCCTTGGCGGCGGGTTGCCGCTTCATGATCGCGTAGTGGGTCTTTGCCTCGGAGGTGCGGACGCGCGTGCCGGCGAGTTGGTTGCCGTCGAGGTCGGTGAGGCACATGTCCGCGGGCTGCATGAAGCCCTTGCAGATGAGGGTGGGCGTGCAGAGGGCGAGGTTGTCGCCGACGCGGATGGTGATGTTACCACCGTTGCCGTCGGTGTAGTCCTTGAGCCAGAGGCGGCGGCCCATGTCGCAGATGCGGCGCTTGAGTTCCTCGATCGGCGCGGAGTGGAAGAAACGCTGGATCTCCTCGGGCGTCTTGGCGTCGGCTCCGGGCGTCCACTTGTATTCGTAGTCCGGGATCGACGGGGCGCCGGTGGCCGGGACGGCCGCGGCGGCGGGAGCGGAGGCCACGACGGTGACCGGGGCGACGACGACGGCGGTCTTGGCGCCGGTGGCGGCGCGCTTCTTGGCATCGACGAGGTCGCGGGCGGAAGGAGTGAGGACGGCGCCGGTCGGGATCGGCTGGCCGGAGCTCAGGAGCGCTTCAACTTCGCGGGCAGTGAGGACTTGAGGCATGAAGAGGAGAGGTTGTGGGAACGTTTTGTTGATGAAAGGGGGTCAGCGCGGCGGCTCGTAGTTGATCTGGTTCACGATGCAGGCGACGTAGGCGTCGACCGGTGCGGGGCCGTCGAAAGGCTGGGTGGCCTCGGCGCCTTCGGTGAACCCGACGATGCTGCCTTCGCCGGCTCCGAGTTCATCGTACACGACGAGGCTCGAGCCTTTGGCCAACGGCGGCATCGTGGACCCGGCGAAGTTCTCGCGTGTGAACGGCTGCACGATCAGGAGGCAACCGCCGGTGTAGACGGGCTCCTTGATCGTGAGGGTGACGCGGCCGATGACGGTGCCGAGGCGCATATTCGGTGGACGGTGAGCGGTGGACGGAGGGCGAGAGGACGGAAGGTGGAGGACGGAAGACGGAGGACGGAAGGCGGAGGACGGAAGACGGAAGACGGAGGACAGAAGGCAACGAAGAGAACGAAGGGCGGAGCGGATTCGGTGGAGCGACGTGCGTGAGAACGTCGGGAGCGGAGGATCAGGTATCGACGAGGCCGATGATGAGGTTGCGGAGCGGCGTCTTCGGATCGCCGACGAGCTCGCGAGTGGTGGAGCCGTCGGTGGAGAGAATCACCTTCTGGTGGAGCCCGGCGCCGAGCGGATCGACCGCGAGGACGGGCGTGCCCTCCTCGCGGCCCTGCGCATCGAGCGGCTGGCAGATCACGGTGCGGCGGCCGGCCATTGAGGGATGGCAGGCGGTGGCAACGATGGTGCCGTCGATGCGGGCGAGGAGCATGGGTGGTGAGGCGTGAGGCTAGAGGGAAGAGGCGAGAGGAGGACGGAAGGCGGAAGACGGACGACAGAAGGGAACGAAGAGAACGAAGGGTGGAGGAGGAACGAAATGGCGGGCGTAAAGCCCGCCCCACCAACGGAAGCGGCAGGTCAGTAGATGCGGAAGCCGTCGACGAGGACGCAGCGGCGGGTGCGGGTGAAGGTGCGCGGGGTGGTGATGCCTTCGCCGGTGGTGGTGGCGATCGAGTAGCTGAGGTAGCCTTCGCCACCGAGGCCGAGGCCGGCGACCGACGGCCCGTTCTTCACGAAGACGGTGGTGTCGAGCGCGCGGGCCATCTGCGTCATGTGATCGACGTTGAGCGAGTGGATGATCGCGGAGTGCTTGTAGCCATGCTCGGCGCGGACCGCGGCAGCGACGCCTTCCTCGACCGACTTCACGCGCACGATCGGCAGCATCGGCATCATCTGCTCCTCGATGACGAACGCGTGGTTGGCGTCGGTCTCGGCGAAGAGCAGCTGGGTGCCGGCGGCGATGTTGGCGCCGGCGTGCTGCGCGAGCACGGCGGCGTCGACACCGACCATGGCGCGGTTGAGAACCGGATGCGAGCAGCCGCCCGCGCCGGCCTTGGTCGAGAAGGCGACGGCGGTGAGCTTGTCGAGTTGCTGGCCGTTGAGCTGGTGACCGCCGTTGCGGCCGAGCGCGGCGAGGAAGCGGTCGGCGACGGAATCGAGGACAAAGACCTCCTTCTCGCCGACGCAGAGCAGATTGTTGTCGTAGGCGGCGCCCTGGATGATGTCGCGCGCGGCCTTGTCGAGGTCGCCGGTGCCGTCGACGAGGACGGGCGGGTTGCCCGGACCGGCGCAGATGGCGCGCTTGCCGGACTTCATGGCGGCGGCGACGACGGCCGGGCCGCCGGTGACGCAGAGCACGCGGACCTCGGGGGCCTTGCAGAGGGCGTCGAACGACTCGAGCGTGGGTTGCTCGATGGTGCAGACGAGATTCTCGATACCGATGGCGGCCTTGATCGCCTCGTTGTAGGCGGCGACGGCGAGCGCGGCGGAGCGGGCGCCGCCCGGGTGCGGGTTGAAGACGACCGAGTTACCGGCGGCAACGATGTTGATGATGTTGCCGGAGAGCGTCGGGATGGAGTGCGTCATCGGCAGGATCGCCGCGACGACGCCGAAGGGGGTGTACTCCTCGAGGGTGATGCCGTGGTCGCCGCTGCGGGCGTCGGGGTGGAGCCACTCCACACCGGGGACGAGCTTCACGATCTGGAGCTTTTCGATCTTGTGGTCGAGACGGCCGATCTTGGTCTCCGCGAACTCGAACTTGCCCCACTCGACGGCGTTCTGGGTGGCGAGCGTCTTGACGATCTCGACGACCTTCGCGCGGGCGGCGACGCCCTTCTCGGCGAGCTGCTTCTGCGCGACCGCGGCCGCGGCGCAGGCGGAGGCGGCATCCTGGAAGACGCCGGGGCGGCGCGAGGGAGCGACGACGGCGGGGCCGGAGCCGGTGGCGAGGGCGCTGTTGCGTCCAAAGGCTTTGACGACTTCGGCGACGACGCTGCGGACGAGCGCCTCATCGATGACAGGAGCGGAAGACATGGTTGTGAAAAGTGACGAGGAGTGATGAGCGGTAGCGAGGAGGGCGGAGGTCGAGACGCTCACGCGTTTCGCTACGGGAAGGAGTGGCGGCGGCGTAGCGATGTTCGTGAGAACGTCGATCAGAGGATCGATGCGCTCACGCGCATCGCTACGGATGGGGAGAATGAAAGATCAGGACACGCGCTTGCCGAGGACCTCGACGGTGTCGATCAGGCCGACGACGGCGGCGTCGATCGGGAGCGGCTTCATGCCGGTGGCCTGGCGGGCGGAGCTGCCCTGGCAGAAGAGCACGAGGTCGCCGTTGCCCGCGCCGAGCGCGTCGCACGCGACGATGGTGTTGGAACCGTTGCGGAGCTGCGTCGGGTTGGCCTCGTCGACGAGCAACGGGCGCAGGAGCAGGAGTTTCTGGCCGCGCATGGTGTCGTCCTTCTTGGTCGAGACCACGGAGCCGATGACGCGCGCGAGGAACA
>JAEWNN010000021.1 GCA_023457035.1 Verrucomicrobiota bacterium | reverse complement strand
CCGGTGCGGCGCAGGAGGAGGTTCTGGCCGCCGAGGTCGTTGTGGACGTAGCCGCTGTCGTGCATCCGGCGGACGGCGTCGGCGGCGAAGCGGAGGAGCGCGATGTACTTGGCGGCGTCGGGGTCGTCGCGGAGGAGGCGCGACATCTCGGAGTAGAGGTCGGTGCTGCCCTCGAGGAAGCGGGTGACGAGGTAGCTCTCGACGAGGCGCGGGCCGGACCAGTGCTCGAAGTAGGCGACGGGGTCGGTCGTGCCGGCGCCGTGGGCACGGAGGTGGAGCGCGAAGCGGTGGGAGCGGGCGGCCTTGCTGCCGATGCGGCGGTAGGCGAGCGAGCGCAGGAGCGGCGGGGCCTTGAATGATTTGATGCAGAATCCGGGCCCGGCGGGCGCGGCGGGATCGGCGATGCGGTAGATCTTGTTGCGGAGGCGATAGACGAGGTCGGCATCGCGCGCGGCGAACGTGGCCGGCAATCCGACGAGCCAGCGGGCGAACTCCGGCGTGGCGTAGGGCGCGGCGATCTCACCGACGTAGGCACAATCGGGCACGAGCGCGGCGAGCGAGGTGCAGGCGGACGGCCCTCCTTCGCCAAGGCTATGGAGGGTGCCGCTTTGCGGCAGTGGACTGTGGTCGGTGTTCAGAGGACGGAGGACGGAGGGCGGTGACTGGCAACCGGCAACAGGTAACTGGGCACTGGTCACTGGCTACCGGTAACCGGAAGACGGAGGAGTAGGAGCAGGAGCGCGGGCGGGGGCAAGAACGCGGTGGGTGCTCCATTGTGCGGGAATTTTGGTTGTCCTCCGTCGTGAGCCGCATGGCATGGCGCGCTGTGAGTTCCTCGGTCTTCCTCATCAATCTCGATCGTTCCCCCGAACGGCTGGCGCGGATCGACCAGCAGTTGCGCAGTCTCGACGTGGCGTACACCCGCGTGCCGGGGGTCGACGGCCGCTTCCTCGACCCGGCGCTGCGCTCCGCGCCGCGCGGGAACGAGTGGTACTTCCGCCCGATGGAGAACGGCGACATCGGGACCTACCAGAGCCACCGGGTGTGCTGGCAACGCGTGCTCGACGAGGGGCTCGACTGGGCGATCGTGCTGGAGGACGATGTGGTGCTCGCGCCGACGTTTCGCGAGGTGCCGGCGGCGATCGCCCAACTGCCGCAGGACTGGGACCTGGTGAAGCTCTCCAAGGGTTGGCGGCGGCGCAAGACGTGGCGGCTGGGGCGCGCGGGCGAGTTCGACGTGGTCGCCTTCTACAAGATTCCGGCGGGCACCCAGGGCTATGCGGTCAGCCGGAGGGGGGCAGAGCGTTTGCTGCGCGGCCAGCGCCGCATCATGCGGCCGGTCGACATCGACATGCAGTGCTGGTGGGAGACCAAGGTCGAGGTGGTGGGGCTGGACCCCTTCCCGGTGAGCGAAGCGCCGGGAACGGCGAGCGAGGCGTGGCGTTTCGACCGGAGGAAGAAGCGCCGGCTGACGCGGATGGCCTTCGCCTTCACCTTTTGGCTGCACAACCTGGGCTCGTGGTGCCGGGTGCGGGGGCAACGGCGGCGCTGGCGCGCGGCGGCGGCATGATCGTCGCTTGCCGCCCCTCGCCCGACCAACAGCGTGCCCGCATGGCGCTGTTCCGTACGTGTCCGCCCGTCTGGGCGTTGATTCTCCTCCCGGTCCTGTTGTGGCTCGGCCAGTATTGGCAACGCGGACTGTGGGCGCCGGACGAGGCGCGGTACGCGTACGTGGCGCGCGAGATGCGCGAGTCGGCGCCGACGGACGGCACCAACGGGTGGCTGGTGATGCACGTCAACGGCGACCTCTATCCCGACAAGCCGGCGCTGCTGTTCTGGTTGATCAACGCCGCGGCGAGCGTGTTCACTGGTGGCGAGATCAACGGCATTTCGGCCCGGCTCCCCAGCCTGTTTGGCATGATCCTCGGGCTGTGGGCGATCGCGCGGCTGGCGCAGCGCTGGACGGCCGACCCCGCGACAGCGTGGCGCGCGGTGCTCGTGACGATGACGGCGTTCCTGGTCTGGCAGGAGGGCGGCTGGGGCCGGACCGACGCGCTGCTGTTCGGGTTCTGCCTGGCGGCGCTCCATCATCTCTTCGCGTACAACGACGACGACCGGCGCTGGCGGCTGTTGGCGGCGTACGGGCTGCTCGGGCTCGGGACGTTTGCGAAGGGCCCGGTGGCGCTGCCGGTGGTGCTCGGCAGCTACATCGCGGCGACGTGGGCGGCCGGCGAGGGCGCGAAGCTGCGCCGCTTGCACTGGGCGTGGGGCCTCCCGGTTGCGTTGGCGCCGCTCGCGGCGTGGCTGGCGGCGGCGCGCTGGATCGGGCATGGGCCGGACGAGTATTTCCGGACAATGTTCGGCGTGAAGTTCATCGGGCGAATGCTGCGGGCGGAGGACCACGCGAATCCGATCTACTACTACCTGACTCATTTCCCGGTGGAGTTCCTGCCCTGGACGATCTTCCTGCCGGCGGCGTACGTCGCCCTCGGGGCGGGGGTGTTGCGGCGGCGGCTGCTCGGCTGGTTTCTGTTCATCTTCGTGATGTTTTCCCTGTTTTCCGGGAAGCGGCAGATGTACATCCTCGCGCTCTATCCGGCGGCGGCGCTGCTGGTGGCGGCGGCGTGGCCGCGGTTCGGCGCGCTCCCGCGGCGTTGGACGTCCACGACCGGCTGGTTGGCGACCGGATTGGTGCTGCTCATCGGTGTGGGCGGGTGTGCGGGGGCGATCGCCTACAATGTGATCCCGGCCGACGGGAGACTCGGGCTGAAGTTGGCGAAGGCGACGGCGGGGATGGATGGCGCGGCGCTGCCGTGGCGGTTGCTCGCCCTCGGTGTGCCGATGCTCGCCGGTGGGGTGTGGCTGGCGCGGACGCTGCGCCGCGAACAGCTTTCCTTGCGCTGGTTCGGCAGGTTTGCGGCGACGATCTTCGTGCTGCTCGTCATCGCTGGCGCGGTGGTGGTGCCGGCGCTCAACCCGGTGAAGGCGCCGCTGGCGCTGGTACCCGAGGCGCAGCGACGGCTCGCGCCCGGGCAACCGATCCATGTCTACGGCCACCAACTGGCCATCGTGCCCTTCTACGTTGAGCGGCCGGGGCGCGAGCTGCGCACACCGGAAGAGGTGGAGGTGACGCTGGCGCGCGAGAAGTCGGGCATCATCGTCTTCCTCGGTCGCCATTGGGCGGAGTTGGCGCCGCGCCTCGCCGGGCGCGTGTTGGCGCATCCGCTGCGGATCGGCGGGAAGAAGGACATGGTCTGGGTCGAGTTCCCCGTGCCGGCCGGTGCGGCGCCGGAGGCTATCATCCCGCCGCCGGTGAAACGAGGGAAGAAGGCGGGGGCGGCTCCTGCGGTGGGCGAAGGCGAGTGAGGCGAACGGGGGGCGATCAATTTGAGCGGTTGCTGTTTCCGTTGTTGACCGGCGCGGCGGCGTCGCTCTCCTCTAGCCCCTCGCGTTTTTCGGAGCCGGGCGACCGGTGCCGACGGATGCAACCACGGAGAGGTGGCAGAGTGGTCGAATGCGCACGCTTGGAAAGCGTGTGTAGGGAAACCTACCGAGGGTTCGAATCCCTCCCTCTCCGCCATCCTTCGCCCGGTCGGGCTACGGATGGCACGTCGGGGTATCGCTCGTGTCGGCGTATTTCGCCCACTTAACCAGATTGGCGAACGGGCGATTTGTTGTCCTAGTGGCGGCCCTGCTCCGATGCGCACGTTCCTCGGCATCTTCCTCGAAACCCTCACGGTCGTCGCCCTCGTGGCAGCGAACGGCTTTTTCGTGGCTGCCGAGTTCGCGCTGGTGAAGGTGCGCACCAGCCAGTTGCGGCCGCTCGAGAAGAAGGGCGGCTGGCGCGTGCGGGCGGCGATCAAGGCCAGCGAGCATCTCGACGCGGCGCTCTCGGCCACGCAGTTGGGCATCACGCTGGCCAGCCTCGGGCTGGGCTGGATCGGCGAGCCGTTCCTGGCGCACCGACTCGGGCCGTTGCTGGCGCTGGCCGGCATCACCGACCCGCGGGCGGTGGCCTCGATCTCCTTCGCCGTGGCGTTCACGGTGATCACGTTCCTGCACATCATTTTCGGCGAACTGGCGCCCAAATCGATGGCGATCCAGCGCGCCAAGGGCGTGTCGCTGTGGGTGTCGGGCCCGTTGTTGGTGTTCTACTACGGCTTTTTCCCGGTCATCTGGACGCTCAACAGCCTGGCCAACCGCATCGTGCGCTGGGCCGGGCTGGTGCCGGCGACCGAGGGCGAACACAGCTTCAGCGCCGACGAACTGGAGTACGTGTTCAGCCACGCCAGCCATGCCCACCCGGCGGATGCACTGGTCAACAAGCTGATGGTGCAGTCGCTGCGCGTGCGCTCGACGATGGCCCACCAGATCATGATCCCCAGGGAGGAGGTCGTCGTGCTCTGGCTCGACCGGCCGCTCAAGGACAACCTGCGCGTGGCGCAGGTGAGCGGCGTGAGCCGGTTCCCCGTGTGTCGGGGCACCAAGGACACCGTCGAAGGCATGCTGCTCATGCGCGAGTGGCTCTGGCAGATCGTGGCGCTCGGGCCCGACATGCCGTTCGAGCCGCTGATCCGCCCGATGCTGACCTTCGACCTCAAGACCACCGTGCCGACGATGATCGAACGCTTCCGGGCCGAGCGCAGCCACCTCGCCGTGGTCCTCAACGAGACCGGGGGCATGGCCGGCATCGTCACTTTCGAGGACGTGCTCGAGGAGATCGTGGGCGACATCCGCGACGAGTTCGACATCGAGCACGGGCCGATCTTCGAGCGCACCGCCTCCTCGATCGTGGTGAGCGCGGGGCTGACGATGCGCGAGCTGCAGGCCGAGACCGGCTGGCCGCTCGAATGGACGATGCACCAGACCGTGGGCCAGTGGTTCCAGCAACGGCTCGGGGTCGCGGTGCGGCGCGGCGATGTGGCGACCATCGGCGAGTACCGGCTGACGGCGACGGAGGTGAATGCCGAGCGATTGCGCCGGGTGCGCGTCGAGCGCGTGCCGGCCGACGAGGCCGAGGCCCCGAGCGGCGAGTGAGGTGGCGGGCGGCGCGCCGGTGCTGCTGGGACGGCCGGCTTCCCGGGGCGCGGGGGAGGCGGTTCCGGCGTCGGCCGTCGTGATGATGCTGGATTCCGCAGTTCGGTTTAGCCGCAAAGATCCCAAAGAGCACAAGGAGAGGTTCTGCCGACAGAATGAGCACCACTGGATCGCTCACCTGCTGGGTGAAGCCCCCAATGTCAGAGCCTCACGGAATTCTCTCTCTGTACCACTATCTCTGCAAACCCTCGTTTTTCGGAGGGTTTCCCTTGATCACGCGGGCCGGCTGCGAGCGAACTCCTCTCAAGCAACATGAACCTGAAACCACGGATTTCACGGATGTCCACGGATCGTCCCCCGATCATCCGTGCCCATCCGTGTGATCCGTGGTCATCCTCTGCTCCACCGGCTCGGCCGTGTTGCTTCCCCGCAAGGCCGTACCCCGGCGCGCGTCTACGCTGAGTAGTGGCACGCGGAGCCGCGGAGGACGCGGAGAAAACGCCCCCTTCCGCCTGTCCGAACCCTCCGCGGACTCCGCGCCTCCGCGTGAGCCAATTCCGTCTCCGTGTCGGCTTGCCGCGTCTTCCGGCATCTACCGGATCAGTGTCCATCAGTGGTTCAACCTGCCCCTTGGTTGCGGCGGAGTCGCTCTGTGGTCTATGCGTTCTTTGCGGTTCAGTTGCGGTTTTTAGGACGATGCAGCGGGCGTAGGGTGCGAGCGCGCGCACCGTCTGGATGCCGCACGGCCGAGCGGTGCGAGCGAGCTCGCACCCTCCACTGGAACTCCACCAGACCGCGGTTGCTGTGGCGGCGCACCAGTAGCCGCGATTATCCGACCGGCCCGTGCGGGAAGGCGCGGCTTGAGAGCGCGGTTTTGCCCAAATGCGACTTGCTGGAGGATTGGCTCGACCCTAGCTTGCGCCGCTCCCGGCAAATCGACGCTCTCGCTCATGGTCCCATCGAACACCGAAGTCATTGGCTATAATAGCAAAGTCGAAGGCGGCGTGGTTGTTTCCCGCGTCGACGCGGTGATCAATTGGATCCGCGCCAACTCCATTTGGCCGATGCCGATGGGCCTCGCCTGTTGCGCGATCGAGTTGATGTCCGCGGGCGCGTCGCGCTTCGACATCAGCCGGTTCGGCGCCGAGGTCATGCGTTTCCCGGCGCGCCAGTCCGACGTGATGATCGTCGCGGGCACGGTGACCTACAAGATGGCCGTCCACCTGCGCCGCATCTATGAGCAGATGGCCGAGCCGAAGTGGGTGATCGCCATGGGCGCCTGCGCGTCCTCGGGCGGCATGTACCGCTCGTACTCCACGCTGCAGGGCGTCGACCGCATCGTGCCGGTCGATGTCTACATCAGCGGTTGCCCGCCGCGCCCCGAGGCGGTCCTCGATGCGTTGCTGAAGATGCAGAACGTGGTCCGTGAGGACCGCGGCTTCCGCAAGACCACTCTCGGCTCCGTCCTTGTCCGCTGAGCACCCCGGCCCTCGCTTCCGATGACCGCTTCCGCCCACGATCTCGCCGCCGCGCTCCAGCCGCGTTTCCCGAACCTCACCGTACGGCCCAGCGCCGACGGGGTGGCGTTCAACATTCCCGCCGCCGAGGCGATCGCGTTGCTCGCGCATCTGCGCGACGAGTGCGGCTTCGACCTGCTCGCCGACCTCACCGCGATCGACTGGGCCCCGGGTGCCTCGCCGCGTTTCACGGTCGTGTACCACCTGCTCGCCACGGCCCGCGCCGAGTACGTGCGCATCGCGGCCGACTGCCCCGACGACACCGAGCCGGCGATGCCCACTGCCACGGGACTCTGGCCCGGCGCCGACTGGCACGAGCGCGAGTGTTTCGACCTGATGGGCGTGAAGTTCACCGGCCACCCCGACCTGCGCCGCATCCTCATGTGGGAGGGCTATCCCTACCACCCGCTGCGCAAGGAATTCCCGCTGGCCGGCCTGCCCACCGAGCTGCCCGACGACGAGATCGCGGAGGTCTCCGGCGTGAAGGTTCAGCCCGCGCCGATGGCCGGCGGTCCGTTCGTCGCGCAGCCCGACGGCAGCGTGACGGTGTCGGCGGGCCGCGGCCCGCGCGCCCTCGACCAGGCCTGGAACGAGAAGAAGGAGAAACCCGCCGCCGGCTGACCGCGCCGCACCGAACCACCCACCGACGCCATGCCGACGGATTTCACATTCCCCGATAGCGCCGCCCGCGCCGCCGAAGCCGCCGAAGGCGAGAAGCTCGAGATCAACCTCGGCCCCTCGCACCCCAGCACGCACGGCGTGCTGCGCATCCGCCTCGAGCTCGACGGCGAGGTCGTGACCAAGGCCGACCCGGTCGTCGGGTATCTGCACCGCGGCGACGAGAAGATCGCCGAGAACATGACCTACAACCAGTTCGTGCCGTACACGGACCGGTTGGACTACCTCGCCCCGCTGGCCAACAACGTCGCCTACGCGATCGCGGTGGAGCGCTTGGCCGGGCTCGAGGTGCCGGCGCGCGGCCAGGCGCTGCGCGTGATCGTCTGCGAGCTGGCGCGCATCTCCTCGCACCTGGTCGGCCTCGGCGCCTTCGCGATGGATAACGGCGCGTGGACGGTGTTCATGTACGCCTTCGAGGAGCGCGAGAAACTCTACCGGCTCTTCGAGGAGCTCACCGGCGCGCGCTTCACCACCAGTTTCAGCCGCATCGGCGGCATGGCCCGCGATGTGCCCGCCGGGTGGCTCGACCACGCCAGCGACTTCTGCGACCAGTTCGTGCCGCGGCTCGAGGAGATGCTCGGGCTGCTCACCGACAACCGTATCTGGCGCGACCGCACCGAGGGCGTCGGCATCATCTCGAAGGCGGACGCGCTCGCCTGGGGCTGCACCGGCCCGATCCTGCGCGCCAGCGGCGTGGCCTTCGACCTGCGCAAGGACAAGCCGTACTGCGGCTACGAGAAGTACGAGTTCGACGTGCCCGTCGGCACCCGCGGCGACTGCTACGACCGCTACCTGGTGCGCGGCGAGGAGATGCGCCAGAGCGTGCGCATCGTGAAGCAGGCGATCGCGATGTTCCCGGCCGGCGCCGTGAGCGCGTTCGAGGCGCGCAAGATCGTCGCCCCGCCGAAGGCGCGCGTGCTCGAGAGCATGGAGGAGCTCATCCAGAACTTCATGATCACGACCGAGGGCCCGCAGATCCCGGCCGGCGAGGTCTATTTCGAGGCGGAAAACCCGAAGGGCGCGCTCGGCTTCTACGTCGTCTCCAAGGGCGGCGGCGTGCCTTGGCGTCTGAAGATCCGCTCCCCCTCCTTCTGCAACCTGAGCATCCTCCCGAAGGTGTGCGTCGGCGCCATGTTGGGCGACGTCGTCTCCATCCTCGGCAGCCTCGACTTCGTGATGGGCGAGTGCGACCGGTGAACCCTCCGACGAATTCCGCGATGAGTTTGAACCTGAAACCCGAGACCTTGGCCCGCATCGACGAGGTGATCACCCACTACCCGGTGAAGCGCAGCGCCGTGCTCCCGCTCCTGCACCTCGTGCAGGAGGAGCAGGGCTACATCTCCGCCGCGGCCGTCGAGTGGATCGCCGCCAAGCTCGAGCTCCAGCCGATCAACGTCCAGGAAGTGGCGACGTTCTACCCGATGTTCCGCCACCAGCCGGTCGGCCGGCGCCATGTGCGGATGTGCCGCACACTCTCCTGCGCGCTCAACGGCGGCTACAAGATCTGCGAGCAGCTCGAGCAGGAGTTCGGCTGCAAGGCCGGCCACACCTCGCCCGACGGCGAAGTGTTCCTCGAGTTCGTCGAGTGCCTCGCCAGCTGCGGCTCCGGTCCGGTCGTCATGGTCGACGACGAACTGCACGAACGCGTCGACATCGAGAAGGCCAAGGCCATCGCCGCCCAAATCAAGGCCGCCGCCGCCCAGCGCACCTGAGCGGCCCGTCACCCATCACCCATAACCCATCACCTTCCTCCGGTCCGATGCCACATCCCGCCGAACGCCGCCTGATCTTCCGGCACATCGACGAACCCGGCTACTCGCCCGACCTCGCCTGCTACCTCCAGCACGGCGGGTACGAGCAGTTGCGCAAGGCCGTCGCGCGGCCGCCGGCCGAGCTCATCGACGAGGTGAAGAAGTCCGGCCTGCGCGGCCGCGGCGGCGCCGGTTTCCCCTGCGGCGTGAAGTGGTCGCTGGTCGACCGCAAGAGCGGCAAGCCCATCTACCTCGTCGTCAATGCCGACGAGTCCGAGCCGGGCACGTTCAAGGACCGCTACATCATCCACCAGGACCCGCACCAGCTCATCGAGGGCATCATGATCGCCTGCTGGGCCAACCAGGTGAAGCAGGCCTACATCTACATCCGCGGCGAGTTCCCGCACGGCGCCCGCATCCTCGAGCGGGCGATCGCCGAGGCGCGCGCGGCGAACTTCGTCGGTCCGAAGATTCTGGGTACCGACTACTCCTGCGAGATCTACGTCCACCGCGGCGCCGGCGCCTACATCTGCGGCGAGGAGACCGGCCTGATCGAGTCGCTCGAGGGCAAGCGCCCGTATCCGCGCATCAAGCCGCCGTATTTCCCCGCGGTCCTCGGCCTCTACCAGTGCCCGACGATCGTGAACAACGTCGAGACGCTCTGCCATGTGCGCCACATCGCCGAGATGGGCGGCGCGGCCTACGCCACGATCGGCACGCCGAACAACTCCGGCACGCGCCTGATCGGCGTCTCCGGCCACGTGCAGCGCCCGGGCTACTTCGAGTTCGAATCCGGCAAGGTCACCCTCGGCCAGTTGCTCAACGACATCTGCGGCGGCCCGCGCCCGGGCCGCACGTTCCAGGCGGTCATCCCCGGCGGCTCCTCCTCGAAGGTCCTGCGCTGGGGCGAGAAGTTCACGATCAAGCAGAAGGACGGCTCCGTGCTCAACTGGACCACGGCCGACATCCCGCTCGATTTCGACTCGTTCGCCGCCTGCGGCACCATGGGCGGTTCCGGGGGCGTGATCGTGATGGACGACACCGTCAACGTCGTCGAGGCGCTCGCCAACCTGAACGCCTTCTACGCCCACGAGAGCTGCGGCCAGTGCACCCCCTGCCGCGAAGGCTCCGCGTGGATGCGCAAGATCACCCAGCGCATGGTCCACGGCGAAGCGCGCCCCGAGGACGGCGTGTTGCTCAAGTCCGTGGCCGACCAGATCGCCGGCCGCACCGTGTGCCCGTTCGGCGAAGCGTGCTCCTGGCCGGTGCAGGCGTTCGTCCAGAAGTTCGGCGAGGAGTTCAAAGCCTATCCCGCCGCCAAACAAAACCGCCACGCCCTCGCCCCGACGCTGGTCTAGCCGCGCCGACCGCGCCACGCCCACCTGGTCCGCCCTCCCGCCTCCTTCCCGATGTCCCAGCCTGTCCAATCCGACCTCGTCACCGTCAACATCGACGGCCGCGACATCGCGGTGCCGAAGGGCACCAACATGATCGAGGCCGCCGCGTTGCTCGGCATCGAGATCCCCCATTTCTGCTACCACCCGAAGCTGCCGGTCGCCGGCAACTGCCGGATGTGTCTGGTCGAGATGGGCCTGCCGGCCGTCGACCCGGTCACGAAGCAGGCGCTCCTGGACCCGGCCTCCGGCAAGCAGCGCGTCAACTGGCTGCCCAAGCCGCAGATCGCGTGCTTCACCAACGCCACGCCGGGTCTGCATATCCGTACTTCCACTCCGCAGATCAAGGACGCGCGCGAAGGCGTGATGGAGTTCCTCCTCATCAACCACCCGCTCGACTGCCCGATCTGCGACCAGGCGGGCGAATGCCGCCTCCAGGAACAGGCCAACGACTACGGCCGCGGCTACTCCCGTTTCATCGAGAAGAAGAACGTGAAGCCGAAGCGCACCCAGCTGGGCCCGCGCGTCACGCTCGACGACGAGCGTTGCATCCTCTGCTCGCGCTGCATCCGCTTCACCCGCGACATCGCCAAGGAGGACGTGCTCGGCTTCGTCGACCGCGGCAGTTACTCGACGCTCACCTGCTATCCCGGCCGCGAGCTGAACCACAACTACTCGCTCAACACGGTCGACATCTGCCCGGTGGGCGCGCTCACGAGCACCGATTTCCGCTTCAAGATGCGGGTGTGGTTCCTCAAGACCGCGCCGAGCATCGACACCGAATCCAGTGTCGGCGCGAACACCGACGTCTGGTCGCGCGAGGGCGTCATCTACCGCATCACCCCGCGCCGCAACGACGAGGTGAACGACACGTGGATGACCGACTCCGGCCGGCTGCTCTACAAGCAGGTCGCCGCGGAGAACCGCCTCACGCAGCCGCTGGTCAACGGCCAGTCCGCCACGCCCGAGCAGGCGCTCGCCGCCGCGGTCGCCCTGCTCAAGGGCAACCCCCGGGTCGCCATCGTCGGCTCCGGCCGCCAATCGCTCGAGGAGCAGTACCTCACGCGCCGGCTCGCGTCGGCCCTCGGCGAGATCCCGACCGACATCGTCGGCCGGGTGGGGCAGGGCGACGGCCTGCTGCTCTCCGCCGACCGCAACCCGAATGTCCGCGGCGCGCTCGTCACCGGCCTGATCAAGGCGTATCCGCCCACCGAGCTCACCGAGCTCGCCGCCGCCATCGACCACGGCGCGGTGGGCACGGTCATCGTCTTCGGTGAGGATCTCTCCGCCGCCGGTCTCACCGTGGAACAGCTCGCGAAGATTTCCGTGATCGAGGTGGGCACGCACCGCACGGCCGTGACCGCGGCCGCGCGGGTGGTGCTGCCGACGCTCACCGTTTTCGAGAAGAACGGCTCGTTCATCAACCAGCAGTTCCGCCTGCAGCGTTTCGGCGCCGCCGTCCCCGGCCCGGCGCAGGCGCGCGACGCCCTTGCGCTCATCGCGGCGTTGATCACCGGCGTGACCGGGCTGTCGGCACCGTCCGAGCTCGGCGCGGTCTGGAGCGCGCGCGCGGGCGAGGTCCCGGTTCTGTCCGGTCTCACCTGGGCGGCGATTCCGCCGACCGGCCAACTGCTCGACGGCTCCGCGTGGGCCGGCCTGCCGTTCGTCGAGGGCGAGTCGCTCCATTTCAAACCGGCCGCGAAGCCCGCCTCCGCCTGAGCCATGGACCTCTTCTACCAGCTTCCGCTCGTCGTCCAGCTGCTGATCAAGTCGCTGATCGTCGTCTCCGTCCTGATGGGCGGCTGCATGTATTCGGTGCTCGCCGAGCGCAAGGTCTCCGCGTGGATCCAGGGGCGCACCGGTCCGAATCGCACCGCGATTCCGTGGGTGGCGGCGATCCCGCTCCTGGGCCGGTTCATGCAGCGGCTGGGTCTCTTCCAGCCGTTGGCCGACGGCGGCAAGTTCCTCTTCAAGGAGGAGCCGATCCCCGGCCACGTGAAGTGGTTCTATTTCAACCTGGCGCCGGTGGTCGCCCTCATCCCGGCGCTCACGACCGTCGTGATCGTGCCGCTGGGCGAGTATGTCGACGCCGCCGGTCGTGCGGTGCCGCTCATCCTCGCCAACCTCGATCTCGGGATCGTGTTCATGTTCGCGGTCTCCTCGCTCGGCGTCTACTCGACGATCCTCGCCGGCTGGGCCTCGAACTCCCGGTATCCATTCCTCGGTAGCGTGCGCGCGACCGCGCAGCTCATCTCCTACGAGATCGCGATGAGCCTCTCGGTGATCCCGCTCTTCCTGCTCGCGAACAACGCCGGGGCCGAGGGCACGCTGAGCCTGATCCGCATCGTGCACTATCAGGCCGAATCCGCGTGGTTCCTCTTCCTGGCGCCGGTGTCCGCGCTGGTCTTCTACGTGTCGCTCTTCGCCGAGACCAACCGCCTGCCGTTCGACATGCCCGAGGGCGAGGCCGAGCTCGTGGGCGGTTTCCACACCGAGTACGGCGCGTTCAAGTTCGGCCTGTTCTTCACCGCCGAATACGCGCACATGATCGTGGGCTCGGCGGTGTTCTCGCTGCTCTTCCTCGGCGGCTGGGAACCGCTCCCGGGGATCACGTGGGCCAAGCTTGCCGTCTGGACCGGCCTCCCGCTCAACCTCGGCCTGCTCGGGGCGTTGCTGGCGGTCGCCACCCTGCTCGCGAAGGTCGCGTTCTTCGTCTTCGTCTTCATCTGGGTCCGCTGGACCGTGCCGCGTTTCCGCTACGATCAGGTCATGCGCCTCGGCTGGCGCGTGCTCATGCCGCTGGCGCTGGCCAACATCGTCGCCTACGCGATCATCATCGCCTTCCTGCCGAATTGAACATGCGCTGCACCAGCACAGTTCCGGGGGTGGGGCGGTTTCCGAGAAACAGCCGCGGACGTTTCGGAGAAACGTCCCTACCTCACGCCTCCCGTCCCACGCCTTTCGCCTCCCTCTGATGCCTGCCACCGTCAAAGTCGTCGAACGCAAGCCGCTCTCCTTCCTCGCGCGCACCTACCTGCCGGGCGTCGTGTCCGGCCTGCGCACGACATTGCGGCACATGCTCGCGCCGAAGGTCACGATGGAGTACCCGGAGCAGCGCCCGCCGATCCCGCCCGGTTACCGGGGCGTGCCGACGCTCGTGATGGATCCGCACGGCCGCGAGAAGTGCGTCTCGTGCCAGCTCTGTGAGTTCGTCTGCCCGCCGAAGGCGATCCGCATCACGCCCGGCGAGATTCCCCCCGGTTCGCCCGACCGCCATGTGGAGAAGGCGCCGAAGGAGTTCGAGATCGACATGCTGCGCTGCATCTACTGCGGCCTCTGCCAGGAGGTCTGCCCCGAGGAGGCGATCTGGCTGCAGAACGTCTACTCGGTCTCCGGCTACAGCCGCGGCGAAATGGTCAACAACAAGCAGAAGCTCTACGAGCTCGGGGGCACGTTGCCGGACAAGCACTACAAGTGGGACCAGAAGAAGGCCGCCGAGGAGGCCGGCAACGCGCACTGATACCGGAAGTAGTGGGAAGCGGGTGGCGAGTAGCGCGCATCCCGCACCGCAGCGCCCCAACCGATTTTCCGTAACGAGTACCTGAACCACCACCCTATCCGTTCCCAGCGTCGGCCCCCCTCCGCCTACTCGCTCCCTGCGACTCACTACTCGCTACTTCCTCCGCCCATGGCTGACTTCCTCTTCTACGCCTTCGCCGCGCTGACCCTCGGCTCCGCGCTGATGGTCGCGTTGCACCGCAACGCCGTCGACGCCGCGCTCTCCCTTTTCCTCACCTTCTTCGGCATGGCGGGGCTCTTCGTGCTGCTCGAGGCCTACTTCCTCGCGATCCTCCAGGTGCTCGTCTACGCGGGCGCGGTCGTCGTGCTCTTCGCGTTCATCGTCATGTTGCTCGACATCGACAGCAGCACACGCCGCCCCATCGGCACCTTCGCGAAGGTCGCCGCGGGCGTCGCGTTCGCCCTGCTGGGCACCGGCGTGCTCTGGCTCTTCCACAAGAACCAGCTCTCCGGCCCCGAGCTCCCGCCCGAAGCCTCGGGCAGCGCGCTCAAAACCTACGGTCGCCAGCTCTTCACGACCTACCTCCTCCCGGTGCAGGTCGCCGGCTTCCTCCTCCTCATCGCCATGATCGGCGTGATCGCGATCAGCAAGAGGTCCGAAGCCGCGGAGGCGGCTTCGGACGAATCTAGAAGCTAGAATAGAGAATCTAGAAGATCCGAACCACCCGAAGCCGAAGCGCAGCCTCCGCATTCTAGCTCCCAACTTCTAGCTTCTAACTCCTTTCCGTTCCTTCCCGTGACCATCTCGCTCAACGCCTTCCTGCTTGTCGCCGGTCTGCTCTTCGCGATCGGCTTCTTCGGCGTGCTCCTGCGCTACAACACGCTGGTGCTCTACATGTGCCTCGAGCTGATGCTGAATGCCACCACGCTCGCGCTCGTCGCCTTCTCCCGCTTCAACGGCACGCCCGACGGCAACACCTTCGTCTTCTTCATCATCACCGTCGCCGCCGCCGAGGTCGCCGTGGGCCTGGCGATCATCGTGCAACTCTACCGCCGCCGCGGCACCGTGCAGGTCGACGAACTCGCCGCGTTGAAGGACTGAGATGAAGAATTCAGAATTCAGGATGCAGGAGTCAGGAGCGACCCGTTGCGGGCCGGACTCCGAACGACTGCCCGCTGCTTCCCGCTCCTGGCGTCTGACTTCCGACTCCTGTCTCCTGACTCCTGTCTCCTGACCCCCAATGTCCGGTTCCGCCACCTCCCTCGCACTCCTGCTGCTCCCGCTGGCCTCGGCCGCGGTGATCGCGCTGTTCCTGCGCCGCCGGCACAACCTCGCCGCCGCCATCTCCGTGCTCGCCGCCGCCGGCATCGCGGCGCTCGCCGCCTGCCTCATCTTCGGCGCCGAAAACCGCGGACAGACCATCACCGGCTCGCTCGAATGGCTCACGCTCGGGCCGCTCACGCTCAAGCTCGGCTTCCTCGTCGACGACCTCGCGAAGCTCATGCTCTCGGTCGTCGCGTTCGTCGGCTTCCTTATCCACGTCTTCAGCCTCGGCTACATGCGCGACGATGCGGCCAAGGCGCGGTTCTTCGGCGGGTTGTCGGTCTTCATGTTCTCGATGCTCGGCATCGTGCTCGCCGACAACCTCTTCATGATTTTCATCTTCTGGGAACTGGTGGGCTTCAGCTCGTACCTGCTGATCAACCACTACAACCAGAAGCAGTCCGCGGCCGACGCCTCGAAGAAGGCTTTTATCGTCAACCGCGTCGGCGACTTCGGCTTCCTCCTCGGCATCATCTGGTGCTTCTGGCAGTTTAAGACCACAAACCTTGCTGAGATTGGCGTCATCATTGACGCAAAACTTCGGGCTGGTGACACCGCATTGGTGAATGTCGGAATTCCGCTACTCCTCTTCTGCGGTGCGGTCGGCAAGTCTGCGCAATTTCCGCTGCAGGTTTGGCTCCCGGACGCGATGGAGGGTCCAACTCCGGTTTCTGCCCTTATCCATGCAGCGACGATGGTTGCTGCAGGAATCTACATGCTTTGTCGCGTAAGCACCCTGATGGTTGCCGATGCACTCTGGGTCATCATGTGGGTAGGGGTTGCGACCGCGGCGTATGCTGCGCTTTGCGCCATCGTACAACGCGACCTCAAGAAGGTCTTGGCATATTCCACCCTTTCCCAGCTTGGCTTCATGGTCGCTGCATTTGGATTAGGTTCGATTCGGCAACAGTGCCAGACCTGTGCCGAGTTTGGCCTTCATGGCGAACATACCATCTTGTTCTTCGGCAACGGTATTGGCGCCGCGATGTTCCACCTCACGACCCACGCCTTCTTCAAGGCGTTGCTCTTCCTCGGCTCCGGCTCGGTCATCGCCGGCTGCCACCACGAGCAGGACATCTTCAAGATGGGCGGCCTGTGGAAGAAGATGCCCGTGACGTTCGGGACGTTCACCATCGGCGTCGCCGCGATCGCGGGTCTGCCGTTCCTCTCCGGTTTCTTCTCGAAGGACGCCATCCTCTATCTCGCCTTCATGAACAACAAGGCGGTCTTCGGCATCATCACCGCCACTGCCGTGCTGACCGCGTTCTACATGGTCCGCATGTGGAAGCTCACCTTCTTCGGCGAGGCCCGCTCGCACGAGTCCGCGCACGCGCACGAGACCGGCCTCACGATGACGCTCCCGCTCGCCGTCCTCGCCATCCTCTCGGTTGTCGGCGGTTACTCCGGATTCTTCGGCCAGATCGCCGGCTCTTTCGCCGAGGCGATTCCCGAGGCGCACGGTTCTGCCCACACCGGCATGCTGCTGCTCTCGCTTGGCATCGTCCTGCTCGGCGGCGGTGTGGCGTGGGTGTTCTACAAGACCGACGCCACCGATTCACTCGCCGCGAAATCTCCCGCGGCGTTCGGTCTGCTCGTGAAACTGCAGGAACTCTTCGACCGCCTCTACGGCTACTACGTCGCGAAAGTCCAACAACGCTTCGCCCTGGTGCTCGATTTCTTCGACTTCATCTTCGTGGCCGGCGTGCCGCGTTTCGCGGCGCAGATCACCTCGTGGTTCGGCTCCGGCGCGCGCCTGCTGCACGTGGGCAGCCTCCACGGCTACGTCTACTGGTTCCTCTTCGGCGCCGCCCTCTGCTGGGCCATTGCCACCGGGTTGCTCTGAACCATGTCCTGCAATTTCCAGACGAACCGACAGAAGGTAACGAAGGAAACGAAGTCGCCTGCGCCGCGCGCCGTGTCCGTTCTCCTCCGTCCTTCGTTCTCTTCGTTGCCTTCTGTGGTCCGCCTTTTCTGCCGATGAACGACGCCTCGTCACCGCTCCTCCTGCAACTGGCCGTGGCTACGCCGCTGGCCGGCGCGCTCGTGCTCGCCTT
>JAEWNN010000020.1 GCA_023457035.1 Verrucomicrobiota bacterium | reverse complement strand
CATGTCGACGGCGCGCGGCGCGGAGGCCTTGGAATGTGGGTACAACGTGATGCCGGCCCAGAAGCCGCGGTCGAGCACGAGCGGCACGGTGTGTTCCTCGACATGGTCGATGATCACGCGCTCGGGCTTCACCCCGGGGTGCGCGCGCAGGGCGTCGAGCGTGAGGCGCGTGCCCTTGAGCTTGTCCTCGAGGTGCGGAGTGTGGACGAGGATCAGCTGGTCGTGGCGCACGGCGAGGTCGATGTGCTGCTCGAGGATGGCGAGCTCGTTGCGCGTGTTGCGGTTCAGCCCGATCTCGCCGATGCCGAGCACGTTGGGCCGGTCGAGAAATTCGGGGATGAGCGCGAGCACGTCGCGCGCGAGGGCGAGGTCCTCGGCCTCCTTCGGGTTGAGGCAGAGCCAGCTGAAATGCGGCAGGAGAAACTTCGCCGCGCGGGCGGGTTCGTAGGCGGTGAGCTGGAGGAAGTAGTCGCGGAAACCGGCGGCGGAGCCGCGGTCGAAGCCGGCCCAGAATGCCGGCTCGCACACGGCGAGGCAGCCGGCGGTGACCATCGCCTGGTAGTCGTCGGTCGTGCGACTGACCATGTGGCCGTGCGGCTCGATGTAGCGAAAGGCCCGGTTCATTGCGCGCCTCCCTTCCAGGCGCCGTGGGCGGCTTTGCCGTCGCTGGCGGCGATCGGCGCGGTGGTCGGATCGCTGAGGTGTTCGAGGATGCGGCGGGCGCGGTCGGGCTGGCCGTCGGCCAGCAGGCGGGCGGCGTCGCGCAGCGCCACGCAGCGGAAGTCGCCGGCGACGCCGTGGCGCTCGACACGGTCGAGAAACGCCGCGACCTCGAGCAGGTGCGCGCGCACCGCGATGAAACCGAGATCGACGACGGTGGTCGCGGCCTGCGGGGAGGGGATGGTCGGCTCGGACATGGCAGCCCATGGCGGACCAAATCGTGCGGCGGGCCAACGCAAAACCGCGGCCGCGGTCATCTGGGTCGATGGCGGGGAAGAACTTCCTTTCCGCGCCGCGTGTTCCCCGTCTTCCTCTCCTTGTTCATCGTGAACCGCCCTCTTTCCTGATCCTTCCTGCGGATCCGTCCTTCCGCCTTCAGCATCCTGCCTCCAGCCTTCCCTCCGTCGTGATCCCGCTGCTCGACATCATCCGCAAGACCACCGACTTCTTCCGCGCGAAGGGGATCGAGAGCGCGCGGCTCGATGCCGAGGTGCTCGTGGCGCACGCGCTCAAGCTGCGGCGCATGGACCTCTACTTGCAGTTCGAGCGCCTGCTCTCCGACGCCGAGCTCGACGCCATCCGTCCGCTGGTGAAACGCCGCGGTCAGCGCGAGCCGCTCCAGCACATCATCGGGGAAACCGATTTCTTCGACCTCAAGCTCAAGACCGACCGCCGCGGCCTCATCCCGCGCCCCGAGACCGAGCTGCTGCTCGAGCTCGTCACGCAGGCCTTCCCCGTCGCCCCCGCGCGTATCTTGGATCTCGGCACCGGCACGGGCGCCATCGCCCTCGCGCTTGCGAAGTTCTGGCCCGAGTCCGCCGTCGTCGCCGTCGACCGCAGCGCCGAAGCGCTCGCCCTCGCCCGCGAGAACGCCGCCAAGCTCGCGCTCGCCGACCGCGTCGCGTTCCGCGAGTCCGACTGGTTCGCCGCGCTCGCCGGCGAGCCGCCGTTCCAGCTCATCGTCTCCAATCCCCCTTACCTCACCGCCGCCGAGGTCGCGGAGGCCGAGCCCGAGGTGCGCGACCATGATCCCGTCACCGCCCTCGTCGCCGAGCGCGATGGGCGTGCCGACTTGGAGACGATCATCCGTTCCGCGCCCGATTTCCTCTCGCCCGGCGGCCTGCTTGCGCTGGAGACCGGCATCGCCCAGCACGCCGCGCTCACGGCGTTCGCCGCGCCGCTCGGCTACACCGCGATCGAGTCGAAGCGCGACCTCACCGACCGCGAGCGCTTCCTGCTGCTGCGGCGGTGACTCCGGCCCCGTAGCGGGGCGACGGAGTCGCTCGGCGGATCGGGTGCTCAGGAGACCCGGAACGAGCCGTTCACCATTCCGCCCTGCGGCAGAACCTCCGGCAGAGGGCGCCGAGACCACAGAGTCCGCACTCGTCCGGCTCTCCGTGCGCTCTGTGGTTCAATTCGTCTGGGTTCAGTTCCTGCCCTGTTCCACTCAAAGTGTGCTGCCCCTTCACGTGCTCGGGGGCGTGCTGGACGGCGCGTGCAATTTCCTCGCACCGGACTCCGCCGCTCTGGCATCACCTTGGCTCCGATGCCCGAGGCCACCCCCGCGCCTGTCCGACCTGAACGTTTCGAGATCGTCGATGCCCTGCGCGGCTCCGCGCTGCTCGGGCTGTTTCTGCTGCACTGCGTCGAGCACTTCGAGTTCGGCGCCTATCCGGAGGGCCGGCCCGAGTGGCTTCTGGCGCTCGACCATGGCACGCGCGACACCGCGTTCTTCCTCTTCGGAGGGAAGGCCTACGCGATCTTCGCGATGATGTTCGGCCTGAGCTTCTTTCTCATCCTCGACCGCGCCGCCCGCCGCGGCCTCGATTTTCGCGGACGCTTCGTGTGGCGGTTGTGCGTGCTGACGGTCATCGGCTACGTCTTCGGTGTCTTCTACTGCGGCGAGATCCTGACGATGCTCGCCATCCTCGGTCTGCCGCTGGCGTTCCTCTACCGGGTGCCGACGCGCTGGCTGGTCGGGTTGTCCGCGGTGTTCCTGATGCAGCCCGTGTTCCTGTGGCAACTGGGCCACGCGTTGCTCGATTCGGCCTACGCGCCAGCCCGGCTGGATGTCTGGAGCTACTACAAACAACTGGGGGCCGTCTTCTCGCAGGAGGGCTTGCTCGAGGTGTTGAAGGTCAACCTCTGGACCGGCGTGCAGGCGCGCTGGTCGTGGTCGATCGAGAACGGCCGCTGTCTCCAGATGTTCGGGCTGTTCCTCTGGGGCCTGCTGCTCGGCCGCGGCCGGATCTTCGAGGACCGCGAACGGAGCCTGCGGCTCGCGCGCCGCGCGCTTGCGCTCGGCCTCGCGGCCTTCGTGGTCGTTCTGCTCCTGCAACGATCGCTCCCTGGTTGGGGGCTGGCGGAGTCCCCGCGTGGGATCCTGCGCCGATTGCTCAGTTCCTACGGCCAGCTCGCGCAGATGACGGTCTGGGCCGCCGGCTTTGTCCTGCTCTACCATGCCACCCCGTGTCGCTGCGCGCTGAACCTGCTCGCGCCCTACGGCCGCACGAGCCTGACCAACTACGTTACCCAGTCGCTGGTGGGCATGACGCTCTTCTACCACTTCGGCTTCGGGCTCTTCCGGCACCTCGGGGAGTTCCCGAGCATCCTGTTCGGCGTCGGCTTCTTCGCGCTCCAGGCCGCCGTGTCGCGCCGCTGGCTCGAATATTTCCACTACGGCCCGCTCGAGTGGGTTTGGCGCTGCCTGACGTTTCTCTCCTTCAAGACGCCCTTCCGAAAATCCCGTCCCGCCGCCGAAGCTCCGCTCACCGCTGTCGCTTTCGAGGTGAGCGAAGGTAAGAGGTAAAACCTGACCCCTTCTATTGCCCCCTACTGCGGCGCCGACGATGAAGCCGACCGGCGGAGTCGGAGGGCAGCGGCCGGACGCGGCGGAGACAGACCGCGGTCGGGCAGACAGTGGGTTGTGGCGGTTGCTGTGGAGTCCGGAAAACCTGAACGCCGCGTGGCATCGGGTCCGGGCCAACGGCGGGGCAAAGGACTCTGGCCTTCAGGCCATCGGCAAACCTCCGCCAAATATCCTCACGACCGTGAGAGTATTTGGCAGCGAACGAACTAACCTCTTGTTTATCAATTTCTAGTGTTCGCCAAATAACTCCACGACCGCAGAAGTATTTTGCGAGCCGGCGCCGGTGCGACGGACGTTCACCCCGAAGAAGGACGGCGGCCAACGGCCGGTAGGGTGTGCTTGGAAATCCCGGCAGGTCGTCGTCGGGGCAGAAACCGTCTGGCGCAAGGCGCCTCGACTCGGGACGGGCTGAAGCCCGTGCGAGTCGGGGCAACGC
>JAEWNN010000019.1 GCA_023457035.1 Verrucomicrobiota bacterium | reverse complement strand
GCGACCTTGCCGTTGACGCGGTCGACGATCCACTTGAGCACGCGGGTGTTGTCTCCGTAGCCCGGCCACATCCACTTGCCTTCCGCGGTCTTGCGGAACCAGTTCACGTGGAAGATCTGCGGCGGGTTCTTGGCGAGCTTCGACATCGAGAGCCAGTGGGCGAAGTAGTCGCCCACGTTGTAGCCGGTGAAGGGCAGCATGGCCATCGGGTCGCGGCGGACCTGGCCGATGGTGCCGGCGGCGGCGGCGGTCATCTCGGAGCCCATGGTGGCGCCGAGGTAGACACCGTGCGACCAGTTCCAGGACTGGAACACCAGCGGCATGGTCGTCGGGCGGCGGCCGCCGAAGATGATGGCGGAGATCGGAACGCCGGCCGGGTTCTCCCAGTCCTTGTCGATGCAGGGGCAGTTGCGGGCCGGGGCGGTGAAGCGGGAGTTGGCGTGCGAGGAGACGCGGCCGCAGTCCGGGGTCCACTCCTTGCCGGTCCAGTCGGTGAGCTTGGCCGGGGGCGTCTTGGTCATGCCTTCCCACCAGACATCGCCGTCCTCGGTGAGGGCGACGTTGGTGAAGATGGTGTCCTTCTTGCAGGTGTCCATCGCCGACGGGTTGGAGTCGTACGAGGTGCCCGGGGCGACGCCGAAGAAGCCGGCCTCGGGGTTGATGGCGTAGAGGCGGCCGTCGGCGCCGGGCTTGAGCCAGGCGATGTCGTCACCGATGGTGGTGACCTTCCAGCCCTTCATCTCGGCGGGCGGGATGAGCATGGCGAAGTTGGTCTTGCCGCAGGCGGACGGGAAGGCGGCGGCGACGTAGTTGGACTGGCCTTCCGGATTCTCGACCTTGAGGATGAGCATGTGCTCGGCCATCCAGCCCTCGTCGCGGGCGATGTTGGAGGCGATGCGCAGGGCGAAGCACTTCTTGCCGAGCAGGGCGTTGCCGCCGTAGCCGGACCCGAAGGACCAGATGGCGCGCTCCTCGGGGAAGTGGGAGATGTACTTGGTGCTGTTGCAGGGCCACGGAACGTCCTTCTCGCCGGCGGCGAGCGGCTTGCCGACGGAGTGCAGGCAGGGGACGAACTCCTTGTCGCCGAGGGCGGCCCACACGGCGGTGCCGATGCGGGTCATGATGCGCATGTTGGCGACGACGTACGGGGAGTCGGTGAGCTCGACGCCGATGTGGGCGAGCGGGGAGCCGACGGGGCCCATCGAGAACGGGATGACGTACATCGTACGGCCGGCCATGGAGCCCTTGAAGAGGGGCAGGAGGGTCTCCTTCATCTGCTTCGGGGCCATCCAGTTGTTGGTCGGGCCGGCATCCTTCGGGTTGACCGAGCAGATGTAGGTGCGGTCCTCGACGCGGGCGACGTCGGTCGGGTCGGACCGGACGAGAATGGAGTTGGCGCGCTTGGCCGGGTTGAGGCGGATGGCGGTGCCACCCTTGACCATGAGGTCAATCATGCGGTCGTACTCGGCCTGGGAACCGTCCGCCCATTCGATGGCGGAGGGCTGGCAGAGTTCGGCGTTCTCGCGCACGAAGGCGAGAACCTTGGCGTTCTTGGTGGGAGCCTTGGACAGGGCCGCGGCGATCAGGTTTTCGAGGTCTTTGGAGGGAGCGGTCATGGATGTTATGTTTGAAATCAAACGGTCCATGGTAGCGATGGGGAGAATTCTGCACTGCGCAACCCTTGGTTTATCCTGCGCAAATTTTGGGATTTAAGTTTGCGCGGCGCCGCCGCCCCCACAACCTCGCCGCCCTGCGATCCAGCCCGCCGATGAAGGAGAAAGTCAGTCCGGCCAAGCGAAGCCAAGGTCTCGTGGAACTGCTCCGTCGATCGGACATCTTCCGGGACTACGCACGCGCCTTCCGCGACACGACGGGGTTGCCGCTCGGGTTGCGGGCGCTCGACTCGCTGCATCTGGCGATGGGAGACCGCAAGGACCAGAACCCGTTCTGCGTGCTGCTCGCGCAGTCCAACCAGTCCTGCGCGGCTTGCCTGAGCATGCGCAAGAAGGTCGAGGAACAGGCGGGGGAGAAGCCGAAGACCCTGAAGTGTTTCGCCGGCCTGTGCGAGACGGTGGTGCCGGTGCGGGTGGGGGCGCACACCATCGCGTTTCTGCAGACCGGGCAGGTGCTCCAACAACAGCCCCGGAGGGGCGATTTCTCGCGGATGGCGGAGACGTTGCTGAAGTGGGGGATGGAGATCGACGTGAAGCGGCTCGAGGAAGCGTACTTCCAGACGCGGGTGCTCTCGCGCAAACAGTACGAGTCGATCGTGCGCCTGCTCGAGATCTTCGCCCAGCATCTGGCGACCCTCAGCAACCAGCTCATCGTGAAGGAGCAGCTCGGCGAGCCGCCGATGATCCAGCGCGCGAAGACGTTCATCGAGGAGCATCAGGCCGAGGACCTGCGGCTCAACCAGGTGGCGAAGGCGGTGAACACGAGCACCTACTATTTCTGCAAGATGTTCAAACAGGCGACCGGGCTGACGTTCACCAGTTTTCTGGCCCGGGTGCGCGTCGAGAAGGTGAAGAACCTCCTGCTCAACCCCCATGTGCGCGTGAGCGAGGCGGCGTTCCAGGTGGGGTTCCAGTCGCTGTCGCAGTTCAACCGGGTCTTCCGCGTGATCACCGGGGAGTCGCCCTCGGCCTACCGCGAGCGGGTGCTGGCCGATTCCGTGGCGGGTTCGACCCGTTGAAGCCTGCAGAACGGGATACGGTGCGGCGGCCCCCGATCGCGGTGGGCTAGCGTGCGAGCGCGAGCGACGGCGCTTGTGCAACGCTGGCGGCGCGGCCGCCACGGGCGATCCCGGTCTGGCAGGTTGCGCAGAAGGAGCGGATCTCGGCGGAGGCGAGGGCCTGCAACTCGACGAGCAGCTCCTGCACACAGGCGGCGTAGCCGGGGCCATCCAGTTCGGGACAACGTTCGGCCCGGGGGGCCATGGCTCCCGGCAGGATGCTGGCGGCAACGCGGAAGTAGGCCAAAAGTGGATTGAGCCCGCACAGGCAGCCGGAACGGAGCGGGCGGGCGGGGGTGGGATCGGAAACACGACAACGCAGGGAGAGCGCGGCCGCCAGGTCCTCCAGCGTGCGGTCCATCAGCAGCACGAGGGTGTCGGGGTTGGCGAGGGGACTGGTGACGGGCTCGCGACGCAGTTGGCGCTCCCACGCCTGCTTGATGGCGGCGCGTCGAGCGACGAGCTCGGCGACGAAGCTGCGGTGCATGCGGCGATTGTGGCACAGCGGACGGGGCGGGTCGCAGCGTTGTTTGGCCAACGCTCCTCATCTTTTGGGGCGCAGCTGGCGCTCCCCGGCGTGGCGACACCCAACCGGGGCTTGCGCCGGGCCCCGATTCCCTCACTACATTGCGGCGGATTTGTGGCCCGCCTCCGGCCCTTGGTCGGAGATGCGGCCCGGCCCGCCGGCTCACCCACGGCGTCTCTGCCCACCACCCTGATCACTCACTCCATGCCGGTCCTCTGGATCACGGTCATCCTGAGCCTGTTACTGGCGCTTGTCTTCCTCGTGCTCTTCGTGAAGGAACACCGGCGTTTTCACTTCGGTTCCCCCGAACGTACGGCGTTGCTTCCACTTGAGGACGACGCGCCGCCCGCGACGGGGAGTGCTCCGCCACACACCCAGCCGACTCCCTCCGCCCCTCTGGCCAACCCGCAACCGCCTCCTCGTCGCCCATGAGCGTAGCTCCGTCCGTCTCCGCCCGCCCCGGTGCCAAGACCGTCATCGTCTACGACGATCGTTCCGTTCGTTGGTTCATGATCGCCTCCATTTTTTGGGGCATCGTGGGCATGGCCGTGGGGGCTCTCGCCGCCTCGCAGCTGAACTTCTGGCAGATGAACGGGAAGTTCCTCGAGTGGATCACCTTCGGCGCGATCCAGAGCGAGGGACTCCAATACCTCAGCTTCGGCCGCCTCCGTCCGCTGCACACCAATGCCGTGATCTTCGCGTTCGTGGGCAACATGATGTTCGCCGGCATCTACCACTCCACGCAGCGCCTCTGCAAATGTCGCACGGCCTCCGACTTCCTCTCGAAGCTGCATTTCTGGGGCTGGAACCTGATCATTGTTGCCGCCGCGATCACGCTCCCGGCCGGCCTCACCCGCGGCAAGGAGTACGCCGAGCTCATCTGGCCCATCAACATCGCCGTCACCCTCATTTGGGTCGTCTTCGCGGCCAACTTCTTCTGGACGCTGGCCAAGCGCAACGAGCCCACGCTCTACGTCGCCCTCTGGTTCTACATCGCGACGATCCTCACCGTGGCGATGCTCTACATCGTCAACCACCTCTCGATCCCGACCTCGTTGCTGCACAGCTATCCGCTCTTCGGCGGCGTGCAGGATGCGCTGGTGCAATGGTGGTATGGGCACAACGCCGTGGCGTTCTTCCTCACCACGCCGATCCTCGGCATCATGTACTACTACATGCCGAAGGCCGCGGAGCGCCCGGTCTACTCGTACCGCCTCTCGGTCATCCATTTCTGGTCGCTGGTCTTCGTCTACATCTGGGCCGGCCCGCACCACCTGCTCAACACCGCGCTGCCCACCTGGTTGCAGCTGCTCGGCATGCTCTTCAGCCTGATGCTCTGGGCACCGTCCTGGGGCGGCATGCTCAACGGCCTGCTCACCCTGCGCGGCGCCTGGCACAAGCTTCGCACCGATCCGGTGCTCAAGTTCTTCGCCGCCGGCGTCACCTTCTACGGCATGTCGACCTTCGAGGGCCCGCTGCTCTCAATCCGCTCGGTCAACGCGATCGGCCACTACAGCGACTGGATCATCGGCCACGTGCACGGCGGCACCCTGGGTTGGAACGGCATGATGGCCGCCGGCATGTTCTACTGGCTCGCGCCGCGCCTCTGGAACACGCGGCTGCACTCGACCAAGCTCGCGGACCTCCACTTCTGGAGCGCGATGATCGGCATCCTGCTCTACGTCGGCGCGATGTGGGTCTCGGGCATCTCCCAGGGCCTCAACCTCCTCGCCACCACCGATGGCGGCACCACGCTGGCCTATCCCATCTTCACGGAGACGTTGAAGGCGATCCGCCCACTGATGCTCGCCCGCCTGGTCGGCGGCACGCTCTACCTCGCTGGCTTCTTCCTGCTCGCCTACAACATCTACTGCACCGCCCGCAGCGGCCAGGCCGTCGACGGCACCGTCGAGGTCGCGGTCGAGGAGCACGAGCCGTCCTCGGTGATGGGGCCGATCCGCTCCTTCCTCAACCCGCCGATCCTCACCTGCGGCTTCGCGCTGCTCTTCGGCTGCCTCTGGCTGTTCGGCGGCGACTACCTGCGGCTGCTCTCGATCTTCGGCCTGATCCTCACGATCCTCATCGCCTACGCGCACTTCTCCGCCCGGGGCCTGACGTGGGGCCGCTGGTACGACCAGTTGCTCGCCAACGCGCTGCCTTTCTCGGTCTTCACCTTCGCCGCCGCCGCGATCGGCGGCGTGGTCCAGATCCTGCCCACCGTGCTGGCCTACCGGCCGGAGAACGTCGAGGATCGCATCCAGGTCCTTTACACGCCGCTCGAGCTCGCCGGCCGCGACATCTACATCCGCGAGGGTTGCTACAACTGCCACTCGCAGATGATCCGCACCCTCGTGCCCGACGTGATGCGCTACGGCGAATATTCCCGCCTCGGCGAGTCGGTCTACGACCATCCCTTCCAGTGGGGCTCGCGCCGCACCGGGCCGGACATCGCCCGTGTCGGCGGCAAGTACAGCAACGCGTGGCACTACGACCACACGATCGACCCGCGCAGCGTGAACGTGGATTCCAATATGCCCTCGTTCCCGTGGCTGGCGGAGCAGGAGACCGACATCGCCTCGCTTCCTGCGAAGCTGCGTGTGCAGCGGCTCGTCGGCGTGCCGTATCCGGAGATGACCGAATCCGAGATCGCCGCCTCCACCGAGCAGCAGGCCCGCGCCATCGCCCTCGATCTGCGCAACGCCGGCAAGCTCATCGCTCCAGAGAAGGAGCTCGTCGCCCTCATCGCCTACCTCCAGAAGCTCGGCCAATCCCAGACGGTGGGCGAGGGTGCCGCGGCCCGGTGAACGGTTGATGGTCCACTGTTCGTCTCCGGTATTCCGCAATCCGAAATCCGCACTCCGCAATCGTATGTTCCGCCGTCTCGTCACCGAAAACTGGCAGGCCTCGCTGGCTCTCGTGCTCTTCCTCCTCGCGGCGCTCGGCTGCCTGCTGCAATGGCTGTGGGCGCTCCACCTGCCGCGTGACCAGGCCGACCGCCGGGCCGCCATGGCGCTCGATGACGACCGTCCCGCCGACGCTTCCCCGGTCCCGCCTGCGCGCGAGGGCTGAGCGTTCCCCTTTCTCCGCCACTCCGCATTTCCCTCGCCCATGAGCCCAGAGCCCTCCGGTCAGCCGCCCCACGAAGACAATCTCCGGCCGCATACCTACGACGGCATCCAGGAGTACGACAAACGCCTGCCCAACTGGTGGCTGCTGACCCTCTATGGTGCAATCGCCTTCGCCGTCGCCTATTGGTTCGTCCACTACGAGGCCAGCGTGGTGCTGCCCGACGGCGAACGCGTGACGCACGAGCTGAACCGTGTCGAGGCGGTGAAGCTGGCGGCCATGGTCGACAAGCTCAACGACCCCTACCTGTGGCAGGCCTCGCGCAATTCCGCGATCGTCGCCAACGGCGCCGCCACCTACAAGAGCGTCTGCCAGGCCTGCCACGCCCCGAGCCTGCGCGGCAAGGCCGAGGATCCGAAATACATCGGCGCGAATCACGCCGACAACGCCTGGCTCCACGGCGGCCAGCCGACCGAGATCTTCAAGCTCGTGCGCGAAGGTTACCTGCCCCGCGGCATGCCCCCGCGCGGTGGCCAACCGCTCAGCGACACGGCCGTGCTCGAGGCCGTCGCCTTCGTGCTCAGCCACCACCGGGAGGGCGAGCCGATCGTTGTCGAGCCCCCGCCGGTCCAGTAGGAGCCGTCCCCACGGCCCGCCGTCAGCGCGGCGCCGCTCGCCCGATCGATAACGCTCTCCCATGTCCGCCGCCCGCCCCAGTCTCGACTCCGTCACGACGATCAACGCCGACGGTTCGCGCAACTTTCTCCACCCGGCCGACACGCGGGGGCGCTGGACGCTCGCCCGGCGCGTCGCCGCCTGGTTTCTGATCGCCGTCTACGTGCTCCTGCCGTGGATCCCGGTGGGGGCCCACCCGGCGGTCTTCCTCGATGTCGCCGGCCGGCGCTTCCATCTGCTCGGCTGGACGCTCTCGTTGCAGGAGACGTGGCTGCTGTTCTTCGCGCTCACCGGTGCGGGCTTCGCCCTGTTTTTCATCACCGCGCTGCTGGGCCGGGTATGGTGCGGCTGGGCCTGCCCGCAGACGGTCTTCCTCGAACACGTCTTCCGGCGGATCGAGGTGCTGCTTGAGGGCGACGCCCCCGCCCGTCGCCGCCTCGACGCCGCGCCCTGGGATGCCGCCAAGACCGCCAGACGTGTCGCGAAGCATGCGCTCTACTTCCTCTTCTCGGCGCTCATCGCCCACGTGCTGTTGGCCTACTTCGTGTCTTTGCCGCGACTCTACGCGATGGTCACGACGGCCCCCACCGCGCACTGGGGAACGTTCCTTTTTGTGTTCGTGACCAGCGGGCTGCTGTACTTCAACTTCGCGTGGTTCCGCGAGCAGCTCTGCATCGTTGTCTGTCCGTACGGGCGGTTGCAGTCCGCGCTCATCGACGATCATTCGCTGGTCGTCGGGTACGATGCGAAACGCGGCGAGCCTCGGCGGCAGGGTAGGGCGACGCCCCCCGAAGCGACCGCAGCGGTGGTGAAGGAGGGTGATTGTGTCGATTGCCTGCGGTGCGTGCACGTGTGCCCGACCGGCATCGACATCCGGCAGGGCCTGCAGATGGAGTGTCTCGCCTGCACCGCCTGCATCGACGCCTGCGACGATGTGATGGCGCGGCTCAAGAAACCCGCCGGGCTGATTCGCTACGACTCGTTGGCTGGGTTTGCGGGCGGGCGGACGAAGTGGGTACGGCCGCGCACCATGCTCTATGCTGCACTATTGGCGGTGGGCGCGGCGGTGGCGCTCCTGGCCTTCGCGAGCGTTAAACCTACCGCCTTCGATGCGATGCGCATGCCCGGCGGGGCGTACTTCCTCGACACCGACGCGGTGCGCAACCAGATGCTCGTGCGCCTCACCAACAAGACCGACGCCGTTCGGCGGGTCGCGCTTTCGGTCGAGGGGGCGCCGGCGGGCCTGCTGCTCTCCGGAACCGACGACACGATCGAGTTGGCCCCCCTTGCGGAGTCGCTGCACACGGTGGTCCTGCGCATGCCCAAGCCGCGGTTCGCCGGCAAGTTCCGCTACCGCA
>JAEWNN010000018.1 GCA_023457035.1 Verrucomicrobiota bacterium | reverse complement strand
TCGCGCTCGACCGCCCGGTCGACGAAATCTCCAACGCCCTCACGATGATCGGCTTCGAGGTCGAGGGCATCGCCCGCACCGGCCTCTCGCCGATCGCCAACGTCGTCGTCGGCGAGATCGTCACCCGAGACAAGCACCCGGGCGCCGACAAGCTCTCCGTGTGCACCGTGCGCGTCGCGCCCGAGGCCGCGCCGATCCAGATCGTCTGCGGTGCGCCCAACTGCGACGCCGGCCACCGCGTGCCCGTCGCGCTCCCCGGCGCCGTGATGCCGGGCGACTTCAAGATCAAGGTCTCCAAGATCCGCGGCGTCGAATCCAACGGCATGATGTGCTCGGCCCGCGAACTCGGTCTCGGCGAGGACCACGGTGGCCTGCTCGTGCTGCCCGCCACCCTCACGCTCGGCACCCCGATCCACGAGGCGATCGGCGCGGGCGATGTGGTGTTCGATCTCGAGATCACGCCCAACCGCCCGGACTGCCTCTCGCACCTCGGCCTAGCCCGCGAGCTCGCCGCCTGGTTCCGCCTCCCGCTTCAGTATCCGGCGATCAAGACCGGCGAACCCGCCGCCGGCGCGCCGGCGGCGCCGCACCTGCTCGAGTCCGTCGCCGTGACCGCCGAGGAGGATTGCCCCCACTACACCGCGCACGTCGTTTCCGGCGTGAAGATCGGGCCGAGCCCCGCGTGGTTGCAGGAGGCGCTGCAGGCCGTCGGCCTGCGCCCGATCAACAACGTCGTCGACGTGACGAACTTCGTCCTCATGGAGACCGGCCAGCCGCTCCACGCCTTCGACGCCAAGAAGATCGCCGGCCACCGCCTGACCATCCGCCGCGCCGCCGAGGGCGAGAAGCTCGTGACCCTCGACAACAAGGAGCGCGTGCTCACCGAGCGGATGCTCGTCATCGCCGACGCCGAGAAACCGCTCGTCGTCGCCGGCATCATGGGCGGCGCCAACGCCGAGGTCGATGCCACCACGACCGACCTCGTGCTCGAATCCGCGTTCTTCAAGTCCACCGCGATTCGCGCGACCGCCAAGAAGCTCGGGCTCGCCTCCGACAGTTCCTACCGCTTCGAACGCGGCATCGATCCGTGCGGCCTGCTGCCCGCGGCGCGCCGCGCGATCGACCTCATCCTCGAGACCGCCGGTGGCCAGGTCGTCGGCCCGCTCTTCAACGTCGGCAGTGCGCCGGCCACCGAGACCTCCATCGAGGTCACGCCCGACTTCATCCGCGCCCGCGCCGGCTACGACATCCCGGACGCCACGATGCGCGAGCTGCTCGAGGCCATCGAGCTCGAGATCGAGGTGCGCAACGACGTCACCCGCCTCACCGGCAGCATCTGGAACGTGAAGGTCCCGAGCTGGCGCGGCGACCTCGACCGCGATGTCGACCTCGTCGAGGAGGTCGTGCGCCTCCACGGCTGCGACAAGATCCCGCCGGCGCCGGTGGTCGCGGTCGCGCTGCCCGAGGACGACGATCCGATCACCGAGTTCAACCGCGCCGCGGGCGCGTATCTTGTCGGCCAGCACTTCCACGAGTGCGCCAACTACTCGCAGCGCTCCGGCCCGGAGACCGCCGCGTGGTTCTCCGACGCCGCTGCGAAGACGCTCGGCCTGGCCAATCCGTTCACCGAGGAGTACTCGCACCTGCGCGCCTCGCTCATCAACGGCCTGCTGGAGAACCTCCGCCTCAACCAGGACCGCCGCACCGGCGCCACGAAGCTCTTCGAGGTCGGCCGCACGTTCCGCGAGGTCGACGGCAAGATCCACGAGTGCCTCTCCGTCGGCTTCGTGATCCGCACGGAGTCCGAAGACGCCCAGTGGCTCGCGCGCCCCGCGGCCGACTTCTATACCGCCAAGCGCCACCTCGCCGTGATCGCCGCCAACGCGGGCGTGACGCTCGAGTCGTTGCGCGCCGAGCGGGTGGCCGCGCCCAACGCCGGCTGGCAGCCCGACCACGCCGCGACCTTCGGCCGCCTGACCGATGGCTGCGAGGCCCGCTGCGGTCTCCTAAACCTGGAGATGCTGCGCAAGCTCGGCCTCGCTGGCGGAGTTGTCGCCGGCATGCTTTACGTCCTGCCCGAGAAGGTCGCCGAGGCGAAGCGCCGCGCGAAGTACAAGCCCTTCAGCCTGTTCCCGGCCGCGCTGCGCGACATCGCGCTGGTGGTCGACGCCGGCGCCGCCGCCGAGACGGTGCGCCGCGATGTTGCCAAGGCCGCCCGCGCCGCCGCCGGCAAGATCGCATTGGAGAACGTGCGCCTCTTCGACGTCTACCAAGGCAAGGGATTGCCCGAGGGGAAGAAGAGCTTCGCGTTCTCGCTGGTGTACCGCGCCGAGGACCGGACGCTCACCGACGACGAGGTGAACGCCGCGTTCCAGAAGGCGCAGGACGAGCTGGCCAAGAATGCCGCGTACGCGATCCGGAAGTAAGGCGGGGTTGCACGAAACGGCCGGCTCCAGATGGAGCCGGCCGTTTTGCCATAAACTATCGGCTGACGGGAGGCGGAGCGCTCACAGCGGCCGGGAGTGGCCGTTGTGGTGGAAGCGTTGCGCGATGGGGGAGAGCTCGTAGGTCGCGACCGTCTCCTCCCGGGGGGCGCGGTCGGCGTGGTCGGCGATCTGGCGGGCGAGGTGCTCGGTGACGACGGCGCCGCGCTCGGCGATGGGCGGAGTGCCCGGGGGCTGGGCTGCCGGGTAGGGCTCTGCCACCACTTCGTGGAGGCGCAGGTCCCACGGCGACCGGGCGCGGGGATCGCAGGGGAAGCAGACGATGGCGAGATCGAGCTGCACGCCGTCGAGATCGAAACAGTAGCACTCGCTCTCGGCGGGGATGCGCAGGGCGGGGGCCCAGAGATCGCGCTGCTCGGCGCGGGTGAGCAGGGGGGCGGTGACTTCGCAGCCCTTGCCGACGAGCGCGGCCTTGAGGGCGGCGGCGATCACGGTCTGGGTCTCCGCGAGGAAACCACAGATCTCCGCGGGCGTCTGCGGCCGGCGGCGCAGGGCGCGTTCGTAGACGATCGCGGCGGCGTTGGGATCGATCTCGACGACGAGGTCGATCCAGCGGTGGTGCTCCAAGTCGAGGAATCCGGCCCAACTGGTGAAGGAGGCAACCCCGGTGGCGCGTTCGCCGGACGCGGCGAGTGTGGAATGGGCGGAGAGACCGAGTTCGGTGAGGGCGCGGGGCACGAGATGCTGGATCTCGCCGGCGGCAAACCAGATGGGCGGCGGCGCGGTGGGGGCGAGCGGTGGTGCTGCATTCTCCGCCTCGGCGATCGGGTCCGGCAGGGGGGCGGCGAGGTCCTCGGCGGCGGGCTGGAGCTGCTGGGCGACGATTTCTCCGAGCAGGCTGTAGCGGCGGCCGAGCGACTCGTATTGTTCGAGCTGTTTCTGCTGCGCGAGCTGGTAGCCGACGAGGCGCACCGCCACGCGTAGGCGGGCCAGGAGCTCATCGGTATCGAAAGGCTTGCTGATGAAGTCGTCGGCGCCGGCATCGAGCCCGTCGGTGATCTCGCCGGTGCGGAACTTCGAGCTGACGATGACGACGTAGGGCTGGATCGACGGGTTGGCGGCGCGCAGGCGGCGGCAGACCTCGGTCCCGTCGAGGCCGGGCATGACCCAGTCGAGCAGAGCGATGAGGGGGCCTTCGCTGCCGAGCAGGGCGGCGAGGGCGTCGTTGCCGTTGGTGACGGCGACGGGCTCGTAGCCCGCATTCTCCAGCGCCCGGGAGAGCACCTCGCGGGAGACTCGATCATCTTCAGCAATCAGGACCTTCATGGAGGGGGCGACAACTGGGCGCGGAGACCGGACTTGGAGAGCTACTTATCGGCCGGGGTAGTGGAAACTCAAAGGGGGAGTTGGGGTGTTCTCTCCGGCGTGTGGGTGCTGGAGGGTTTTGGGCGGGCGCGGGCGAGCGATCGGGAGCCCGGTCGCGTTGTGCTGCGGTGGACGCCGCCACGGCGCCGATCACGAGCACGATCTTCCCTCGATCCCCGGGGGCTCGGCCGCGCCTGAGCCTCGGCCGGAGGCCGCGCCCGACCTGTGGGATCGAGGAGCGGCCACGGAACCAGCCTTCTCCGGCTTAACCGGCGCCTTCGTGGTGGAAGAACGTGGCGAGCGGGGTGGGCACGTAGACGGGGATGGGGTGCTGCTCCGAGGTCGCTTCGGCGAACGCGGTGAGTTTCTCGATGCAATGGGCGTTGAGGACGGCGCCGCGGTTGAGCAGGGGAACCTCGTGGACTCGGGGCGGCGGATAGGCTTCGGCGAGCACTTCGAGCAGGTGGAGCTGATGCGAGGGCTTGCGGCGGACCGGGGCGGGGTGTTCGACGGCGGTGAGCTGCAGCGGATGGCCGGCGAGGTCGAGGTGAATGGGCACGGCGTGCTCCGGCACGGGGAGACGGAGGCGCGGGCGCTCGAGGTACAGGCCGCGGGAGAGATACGGCATCAGCGAGTCGCAGTCCCGCTGGCGCAGTTCCGTGCGCAGGGCGGAGCCGACGATCGTCAACGCCTCGGCGAGAAAGGCGTGTCGGGGCAGGTCGGATTTGCCGCGGCGGTGGAGCGTTTTCTCGATGAGGCTGCCCAGGACTTGGGGCGTGCCTTCGAGCACGAGGTCGATCCAGAGCTGTTCATCGATGGCGACCAGTGCCGTCCACGCGGCATAGGAGACCCGGGGCGGCTGGTCGCCGCCGGGTGGCTCGGTCGCACCCACTTCGCCGAGGCCGAGCTGGGCGAGCGCCACGGTGGCGATCTTCGCCAGTTGTTCGCGCGCGATCGGGCTGTGGGGCTGCGCGGGGGGCTGCCCGGTCTGGGCCGGCGCGGCGATCAGCTCGCCGAGCAACTGGTGACGCTGCTGGAGCGAGTCGAACTCGGCGATCTTCCGGTTGAGGTCGGTCTCGTATTCGACCATCCGACGCGCGACGCGCAGCCGGGCGAGGAGTTCGGCGAGGTTGAACGGTTTGGAGAGGAAATCGTCGGCGCCGGCGTCGAGCCCGGCCACGACCTCCGCCTTGTCGGTCTTCGCGCTGAGCATCAGCACATACGGCCGCGTCTTGAGTTGGGCGGCGCGCAGCTTCGCGCAGACTTCCGGTCCGGACATGCCGGGCATCACCCAATCGAGGATGACGATCGGCGGGGCGTCCGCTCCCAGCAATATGTCGATGGCCTGCCGGCCGTCCTCGGCGGCGACGATCTCGTAGTGGGCTTCCTCGAGGAACGCGCGCAGGACCTTGCGGGCGACGCGATCATCGTCGACGACCAAGATTTTCATGAGGGGAATCGGTTGGCGGAGGGGGCCGCCGGACGGATGGTTCATCGGCCGGTCGGCGGGCTGCTTTAACCGCAATCCGCCGGTGCGCGTCGCCGGTCCGCCTCCGTGCCCGCAGCGAAACTCGTTCTTCATGGGAGGAATCCGGGTTGAAAACGTTCCCGCGCGAAACGTACCCTCTTGCCTCAACCGCCCGCCGGCCATGCCCGATACACCCAACAACGTCGACATCGACTACGTCGCCAGCCTCGCGCGCCTCGCGCTCACCCCGGAGGAGAAGGCCACCTTCTCCCGTCAGCTCGGCGATGTGCTCGCCTACATCGAGAAGCTCAAGCAGGCCGACGTGTCCGGCGTCGAGCCCACCGCCCACGCCTTCGACGTGCACAACGTCTGGGCGGCTGACGTCCCCGCGCCGGGCCTCTCCGTCGAGGACGCGCTGCGCAACGCCCCCGCTCAGCGCGACAACATGATCGCCGTGCCGAAGGTCGTGGAGTGATCCGCGGCTGAACGAAACACCGCCGCCTGCTTCGCGAAACCTCGCCGACACCCGCGCTTCGCCCCGCTGCGCGAAATGCGCCACCTCCGCCAACCCTCTTCCGCCTTCGCAATGTCGTCCGCCCTCGCTTTCCAGACCGCCGCCCAGTTGAGCGACCAGCTCGCCGCGCGGCAGGTGTCCGCCGTCGAACTCGCCCAGGCCTGCCTCGCGCAGGTCCGCGCCACCGACGACCGCATCAACGCCTTCCTCTCCCTCGACGAAGCCGACATCCTTGCCCAAGCCCGCGAGTCCGACGCGCGCCGCATTGCCGGCCAGGCCCGCGGCCCGCTCGACGGTGTGCCGGTCGGCCTGAAGGACGTGATCGCCGTGCGCAACCAGCCGCTGACCTGCGGCTCGCGCATGCTCGAGAAGTTCATCTCGCCGTACGACGCCACCGCCGCGCTCGGCCTGAAGCGCGCCGGCGCCGTGCTCTTCGGCCGGCTCAACATGGACGAGTTTGCCATGGGCAGCTCGACCGAAAACTCGGCCTTCAAGACCACCGCCAACCCGTGGGACACGTCCCGCATCCCCGGCGGCAGCTCCGGCGGCAGCGCCGCGGCCGTCGCCGCTGGTCAAGTACC
This sequence comes from Verrucomicrobiota bacterium, assembly GCA_023457035.1. Classification (GTDB taxonomy): domain Bacteria; phylum Verrucomicrobiota; class Verrucomicrobiia; order Opitutales; family Opitutaceae; genus CAJCBL01. Next base: position 33,738 of record JAEWNN010000018.1, on the reverse strand, counting down.
GGTTTCCCTCGGCAGCGACACCGGCGGCTCGATCCGCCAGCCGGCGTCGCTGTGCGGCATCGTCGGGTTGAAGCCGACCTACGGCCTCATCTCGCGCTACGGCCTCGTCGCGTACGCGTCGTCGCTCGACCAGATCGGGCCGTTCGGCCACACGGTCGAGGACGTTGCGATGACGCTCCAGGCCATCGCCGGGCACGACGAGAAGGACTCCACGTCGTTCCGCACCGAGATCCCCGACTACCGCGCCGAGCTGCAGAAGCGACGCGGCCCGTGGAAACTCGGCGTGCCGAAGGAATACTTCGGCGAGGGCCTCGCGCCCGAGGTGCGCGCTGCCGTCGAGCAGGCCATCGCCTGGTACCGCGCGCAGGGTTGCGAGATCCGAGAGGTGTCGCTCCCACACACCGAATACGCCATCGCCGTCTACTACATCATCGCCACGGCCGAGGCGTCCTCGAACCTCGCCCGCTACGACGGCATCCGCTACACGCACCGCTCGCCGAAGGCGACCGACGCCATCGACATCTACCACCACTCCCGCGCCGAGGGCTTCGGCCCGGAGGTGAAGCGCCGCATCATCCTCGGCACCTACGTGCTCAGCAGCGGCTACTACGACGCCTACTACGGGCGGGCCCAGAAGGTCCGCACGCTGATCCGCCGGGATTTCCTCGACGCCTTCCGCGAGGTCGACGCGCTGCTCACGCCCACCTCGCCCATGGTGGCGTTCAAGAAGGGCGAGAAGACGGCCAACCCGCTGGAGATGTACCTCGCCGACATCTTCACGATCTCGCTCAACCTCGCCGGCCTGCCCGGCGTGTCGGTGCCGTGCGGGTTCTCGCCCGAGGGGTTGCCGATCGGCCTGCAGATCGTCGGCCGGCCGTTCCAGGAGGCCGAGCTCCTCGCCATCGCCCACGCCTACGAGCGTGCCCACGATTTCAACACCAAGCACCCGGCGTTGTGATGAGTCGGGCCTCGGAAGATTGAGAACCACAGAGGGCACAGAGAACACAGAGACAAACAGGAGGAATGATGACACTGGAGATCAATCAGATCACTGAGCAGATCATCGGAGCCTCAATCGAAGTGCATCGTGAACTTGGTCCCGGGCTTCTGGAGTCCGTATATGAAGCTGCGCTGGCCTATGAATTGAGTCTTCGAGGAATTGCTTTCGAGCGACAGAAAGAGCAGCCGATCCGCTACAAGGGCATTCTGATCGAGGTTGGCTATCGTATGGATCTGCTCGTGGAGAGCGAAGTGGTCGTCGAATTGAAGGCGATCGAAGCACTGCTCCCGATCCACGAAGCCCAGCTCATTACTTATCTGAAACTCGCCGACAAACGCGTTGGCCTCCTCATCAATTTCAACGTGCCTTTGCTTAAGCAGGGCATTGTCCGTCTCGCCAACTAAACCTCTGTGTCCTCCGTGTCCTCTGTGGTTCAAAATTCTTCCTCCTACGAAGCCGTCATCGGGCTCGAGGTCCATGTGCAGCTCAAGACGCGCTCGAAGATGTTCACGCGCGTCGCCACCGGCTTCGGCGAGCCGCCCAACACGCTCACCGACCCGGTCGTGCTCGCGCTGCCCGGCACGCTGCCGGTCATGAACAAGGAGGCCCTCGACAAGATCATCAAGACCGGCCTCCTGCTCGGCTGCGAGATCGCCCCGGTCTGCAAATGGGACCGGAAGAACTACTTCTATCCCGACAGCCCGAAGAACTATCAGATCTCCCAATACGACCAGCCGATCTGCCTGCGCGGCGGTGTCGAGATCGAGCTGCCCGGCTCCGCCCGCAATGTCATGGGCGAGCACAAGACCATCCCGCTCACCCGCATCCACCTCGAGGAGGATGTCGGCAAACTCAACCACGGCGCCGTCGAGAGCCTCATCGACTACAACCGCGCCGGCACGCCGCTCATGGAGCTCGTCACCGATCCCGCGATCAAGTCGGCCGACGAGGCCTTCGCCTTCCTCACCGCCTTCCGCATGATCCTCGTCGCCGCCGGCATCTCCGACTGCGACATGGAGAAGGGGCAGATGCGCTGCGACGCCAACATCTCGATCCGCCCCGTCGGTGACGAGAAACTGGGCACGAAGGTCGAGCTCAAGAACCTCAATTCCATCTCGTTCGTGCGCGATGGCATCGCCCACGAGATCCAGCGCCAGATCGCGGTCGTGCTCGGCGGCGGCACGATCCGCCAGGAGACGCGCGACTACGATGGCCAGACCGGCACCTCGCAGTCGCTCCGCTCGAAGGAAATGGCGCACGACTACCGCTATTTCCCGGACCCCGACCTCATGCCCGTGAAGGTCGACGAAGCCTGGAAGGCTCAGCTGCGCGAAGGCCTGCCCGAGCTGCCGTTCGACAAGCAGCGCCGCTTCTTCGACGTCTACAAGCTGCCGTACACGATCACCTCCGTGCTCGTGCCCGATCGCGCGCTCAGCGACTACTTCGAGGAGGCCGCCCAGCTCGCCGGTACCGCGAAGGCGCAGGCGGTGGGCAACTGGATCGCCAACGACCTGCTCCGCGAACTCGGCGCCGCCGGGCTTGAGCTCGCCGCGTCGAAGATCCGCCCAGCGCACATCGCCGCGCTCGTCGCGTTGATCGAGGGCGGCGCGATCTCGTCGAGCAGCGCGAAGGATGTCTTCGTCGAGATGTTCCAGAGCGGCGAGATGCCGGAGCCGATCGTCGACCGCCGCGGCCTGCGCCAGAGCAACGACACGGGTGAATTGGAAAAGTGGTGCCAGGAGGCGATCGCCGCCAACCCCAAGGCCGTGGCCGAGTACAAGGCCGGCAACGAGAAGGCCATCAACTCGCTCAAGGGCCCGGTGATGAAGGCCGGCAAGGGCAAGGCCAATCCGAAGCTCGTCGACGAGGTCCTGCGCAAGCTGCTCGCCGCAGGCTGAGCCGGTGGCGACCGATCCTCTTGGCGTGGATCCGCTTATCCGGGCGGTTTGGCCGATCGCCCGGCTGCCGTGCCGATGGGGCCGACGCGTGGAACCCGGCTGGTAACCATCCTGTCGATAATCCCGTCTTTGGTCCCGGAAAGCATCGGGTTGGTCCCGCTTCTTTCCGGGTGGTTCGATACCCCGAGCCATCCCCTCCTCAGGGTGCAGTTATCCCAAGCCATGAAAACCCTCCTCTCCTCCGCCGCCCTGCTCCTCCTCGGTGGTTTCGCGTTTGGCGCCACCGGTTGCGTGACCGAATACCACACGGTCTCGACGGCTCCGACCTATTCCGAGACGACCCTGCCAGCCGCCAGCCGGGTGGCGTTGGTGATGGAGTTCCGGGGCGGCGAACCCACCCCCGAGGTGCGGGCGGATGTCCGCGCGCTGGTGGCCGACTATCTTGCTGGCAAGGGCTCGGTGCTGGTCGATGGGCCGGAGCAAGCCGACTACCTCGTGCATGTCGTGCTCGAGCGGCGCAACCCCGACAACCCCGACGAGTGGACCGTCGTCAACACCTACTCCGCCCAGAGCCTCGGTGTCGCCGGTGGCGACGAATACCGCTGGCCGGCGGGCCTGATCGAGGACGACTACTACGAGACCACCTCCTTCTCCTACATCGGGTTTGGCGTGTTCTATCCGATGTGGTTCGATCTCTGGGACAGTCCGTGGCATCGGGGGCACCTGATCCTCTGTCCGCCGCCCCGCCCCCATCACCGTTATGGGGAGATCCGGTGGCGCGAGGAGCGCCGCTGGCACCGGCCCGAACGTTGGCATCCGGAGCGCCGCCGCGACTGGGATCGGCGCGATGACCGGCGCCCGGACAACCGTGATCGCCGGCCCGAGGTTCGCCGCGACGATGATCGTCGACGTGAGCAAGCCCGGCCGGCAGACGCGCGGGATCGTCGCCCCGATACGCACCGCCCGGACCTCCGCCGTGGCGATGACCGCCGACGGGAGCAGGCCCGCCCCGGCGATACTCCTGGGCGACGGCCCGAAGGGGGGCGGCCGGGTTCGGATCGCGCCCGCCGCGACCATGGCAACTTGCCGCCCCGGCCAGCGCCGGGCCCGCGTCCCGAAGCCGGCGCGCCGGGACGCTCCGTTCCGGCGGTGCAGGCGCCCGCCGCGCAACCCCCGGTCGTGAATCGGCCTCCGGCGATGCGCCCGCCGACCCGGCCGTCGACTCCGCCGCCGCCGACGGTGGCGCCGGACCGCGGGGCGCGCCCGGTGGCCGTGCCCGGCACCGGGGTGCGAGGCACACGCCCGGCTCCCAATCCTCCGGTCGTGCACCGGGAGGCACCACGGGTGCAGCCTCCAGCGCAAGCGAACAAGCCGAGCCGTCCTGCCGTCCGCGCCACTCCGCAGCCCGCACAGAACCCGCAGGTGCAGCGACCGGCCCCGCGGACGGAGCCGCGGCGGGTGGACACGCGAGGCGGCGAGCCCCGCAAATTCACTCCGCCACCGCAGCGCGAGAACTCCAGTCGTGACCGGTCTGGGAGCGGGCGTCCGGCGCCGCGCAGAAACGACTCGGAGGACTCGGATCGAGACAAGAACACCCCGCCGCGGTGAAGACGGGCGCCGGCCGACAGGGGCGCGGCCCAGCGGAGGGCGGTGTAGCCGGGAAACCGACTCAGGGACCGCGCGGGCTCAGAGCCACTTGCGGCGCTTGAGGAAGATGAAGAGGGCGACGGTGCTCGCTCCCATGATGCCGACGGCGATCCAGTAGGCGGAGCGGGAGGCGAGCAGCGGCGAGTTGCGGAAGTTCATCGAGAACCAGCTGCCGATGATCATGAGCGGCAGGGCGACGGCGGTGAGGCCGGTGAGCACGCGCACGCCCTCGTTGGTCTCGTGGCTGGAGCGGTTGAGGAAGAGCTTGAAGACGAAGATGAGCTGCTCCGACCAGGACTTCACCTGCTCCTCGATGCGGACGAGATCGTCGGAGAGGTCGCGCATGTAGGGGAGGAGCTTGGGACGGAAGAACCCGGTGCGGCCGGAGGCGAGGGCGACGGCGATCTCGCGCTGGGGACGGAGGATCTGGCGCAGGGTCGTCAGGTCCTCGCGGACATCGACGATGCGTTGGGCGAGGGGCTCCTTGCTGCGGGCGAGTACGGCGTCTTCGATGGCCTCGATCTCGGCGCGGAGTTCGGTGAGGGCGGGCGTGAAGTGTTCGACGATCAGATCGAGCAGGGTGTGGGCGAAACGGTCGGGGCCGCGAACGAACAGCCCGGTGGTGCGGAGGATGCGCTCGCGGCAGGTTTGGACGGCCTTCAGGGGGCGGCGATGGAAGGTGACGAGGAAGTTCTTCCCGAGGATGAGGTCGAGCTCGGTGGTGCTGAACTTCTCGGCGCGGGAGTAGTCGACGGCATGGGCGACGATGTAGAGGTAGTTCTCGTACTCCTCGAACTTCGGCAGAGGGGAGTCCTGCATGCAGTCCTCGATGGTGAGCGGGTGGAGGGCGAAGAGATCCTGCATGACGAGGCGGATCTCGTCGTCGGTGGGCTCGGCGAGGTCGACCCAGAGCATCACCGCCGGGTCCTGCCGGAGGGCGGCGAGGGTCTCGGGCGGCGGGCAGTCGGCGACGAACTTGTTGTCGCGATAGACGATGCTCTGGATCATGAGGATTGCGGGCGAAGGAGGGTGGCGCAGGGAGGCCTGGCTGAGAAGAGAGGCGAGGTGAAGAAGGCAGGGGAGCCACCCTCCTCCGCCCGCAATCCTAAATCCAGCGGCGGCGGCGGCACCAGATGAACATGCCGATGGTCGAGACGATCATGACGCCGAGGGAGATCCAGTAACCGTGGGGGCTCTCGATCTCGGGCATGTGTTGGAAGTTCATGCCGTACCAGGTGCCGAAGAGGATGGGCGGCATGGTGATGGCGGTGAGGGCGGTGAGGATCTTGATGCCTTCGTTGGCCTGGCTGGCAGATTTGTTCAGGTAGAGATCGAAGGAGACGAGCAGCGCGTCGCCGAGGGTGGTGAGGGTCTCCTCCTGGCGGATGAGGCTGTCGCGCAGGTCGCGGAAATAGGGCAGCATGAGCGTGCGGACGATCTTGCTGTCGCCGTGGGCGAGGCGGTTGATCACGTCGCGCTGGGGGCGGACGATCTGGCGCAGGTCGGAGAGCTCCGAACGGACCTCGAGGAGGTCGGAGGTGAGGCTCTCGGCGTGCTCCTTGAGCACGCGCGCCTCGATCAGCTCGATCTTGCTGCGCAAGCCGTCGAGGACCGGGGTGTAGCGTTCGATGAGTTGGTCGATGATGTCGTGGGCGAGCCGGTCGGTGCCGCGGGCGATGATGCCGGCCCCTTTGGTGCAGCGCTCGACGAGCCACTGGATGGAACGCAGCGGCCGGCGGTGGTAGGTGACGAGGTACTCCTTGCCGAGGAAGAGTTCGAGCTCGGTGGTGGAGAAGCGCTCGGACTGCGAGGGATCGATGGCATGGGCGACGATGAAGAGGTAGTCCTCGTAGTCCTCGATCTTGGGCAGACTGGAGGGGGTGACGCAGTCCTCGATGGCGAGCGGGTGGAACTGGAACACGTTTTCGAGGATGAGCTTGCGCTCGTCGTCGGAGGGGTCTTCGAGGTCGACCCAGAGGTGGAGTCCCTTGTCCGCACGGACGAGGCGCATGGCCTCGGCTTCGAGGTCACTGGCGACGAGTTTTCCTTCGCTGAAGACAAACGAGCGGATCATGCGCGGGCGGCATGGTGCGCGGCGGCGCGGGGCGAGGCAAGCCGCGCGCGTGCCGGGGCGCGGAAACGCGGGAAAACGCGGGCCGGAGGACGGCGGAGCAACAGCCTGCGGCTGCGTGGCGTTTCACCCGGCGCATCGATACGAAAAACCCGCCGGTGTTTCCGGCGGGAGGGAAGGCCGAGCGCGTGCTCAGCGCCGTCGGCGGCGCCAGATGGCGAAGCCTAGGGCCAATCCGCCAATCCCCAACGCGTAGGTCGAGGGCTCGGGAATAGCCGTCACCTGAACGTAGGGCCGGACCGAGATACCGTCCCTGGTCTCGGTGGTGCCGGCTCCGAACAAGGAGAGCAGCCGATTCTCATCCTGCGACTGCGCGAACATCGGGATGCTGAAGGCTGCGTAATCGTAGCCCTTGGCGAGGTCGGCGGCGATGAAACCGGTGATGTCGATGCTGTTCCATCCGAGGACGAAGGAGGTGGTGCTTGCGACATCGGCATTGCCCGCCAGGCGCTGGGCGACGTCACCCGTGGCGGCGACCGGCTGGGTATCGAGGTGTCGGAGAAAGCTCTCGGCCGTGGTGTTGGCGGTGACGTAGAAGTTGAGGGACGCCGCGGTCAGTGTGGCGCCGTCGATCGACGACAGGTCGATCTGGAAGAAGGCATCTTTCGTCTCCCAGTACCGGTCGGCCCCGCCGTAGTACTGGTAGTTGCGTTGTACGTGCAGCAAACCGGTGGCGTCGCCGTAGGCGAATCCGGAGGCGGTGTTGCTGCCGCCCATCCAGGATTGGCGTTCGTACCAGTAGTATCCGGAATTCTCCGTCCCAAGTGTGATGATGGCGGCCTGAAGGCTGGAGGCGGAGGCGCAGAGAAGGGCGACGAGCAGCGGGGTGATTGTCCTCATGGGGTGGATGGGTGAATGCCCCTATCCATGGCCGCGGCCGGTTCTCCGGTCAAAGACTCGACCTCTACCTTGGGTAGAGGTCGACGGGGAGAAGGGGCAGGAGGTGGAGTGTTCGCACAACAGGAATCCGGTGGGCATGCCGGTGAGTTCGCTGACGAGGCGAAGAAGATGGAGCGAGGGAAGCCGTCGCCCGGTCTCCCAATGGCTCCATGTTGTGGGACCGACGCCGAGCATGCGCGCCGCGCACTCTTGGGTGAGGCCGTTGGCGTGGCGCCAGCGGATCAGGTGTGCACCGAGGGGGAAGGGCGGGGCGCGCATGTGTGTGGGGGGGCGTCGCACCGGGACTCGCGGGGCGGATCGGGGGACTTCCCGGTGCATTGACGCTGCACCATCCGCAGGGGCGTCCGCTTGGCAAGGCCGCGGATCCACTTTTCGGGAACGCGCGTCGGCCGGCGCCAAGGCCGGCGGCCCCTCGCAGGGCGCGTGCCGGGGCGCGGAAACGCGGGAAAACGCGGGCCGGAGGGCCCGTGCCGCAGGGGGGCGGTGCTCAGGCGGCGCCGAGGAGGCGGGCCTCGGCCTCGACCAGCGGGCGGATGAATTCCTCGGGGGTCTGCGCGGTCATGAGGGCGTCGCGTACGGCGGCGTCCTTCAGGACGCGGCAGAGCGCGCCGACGAGGGCGAGGTATTCGCCGGGTTGCGACTTCGGGGTGGCGACGACGAAGATGAGGCGGACGGTCTGCTGGCAGTTCTCGAAATAGACGCCGGCGGGGCTGCGGCCGATGGCCAGCACGATGGCTTGGGCGTGGTCGGTGCGGGCGTGGGGCAGGGCGATCTCGTTGCCGATGCAGGTGGGGTCGAGGCGTTCGCGGGCGAGCAGCTCGTTGTAGAAATGCGGGTAGTTGGTGATGTCCGGGTGCCCCTCGAGCAGGCGGGCGACCTCGTTGATCGCAGCGGTGCGTTTGGTCTGCTGCACAGTGAGGAGGATGCGGGAGGGATGCAGCAGTTGGGCGAGGCGGACGGGCATACGCGTATTTCGGCTCGGCGGGAATTGATCTGAAGGGACGCCCACGAAATCTTCGCGGTCCGGGAGGCGAAGCAAGGCCGGAGATGCGGCCGCGGCGAGAATTCCGCGGGCGGGGCGTGGCGCGGTTCAGAGGGCGGGGCCGCGGACCTGTTGCAGGGCGCGGTAACCGCGGGTGAGCACCTCGACGAGCTCGCTCGCCCGGAACGGCTTGAAGAGGCAGTCGTTCATGCCGGAGGCGAGCAGTGTGCTGCGGGTGTTGGGGCCGCTCATGGCCGTGAAGGCGACGATCCAGGGAACGGCCGGGTGCTCGGAGTTGCGGCGGATGTGGCGGGTGGCCTCGCGGCCATCGAGGCCGGGCATGCCGATGTCCATGAACACGAGATCGAACTCCTCGCGGCGGGCCCGATCGAAGGCGTTGCGCCCGTCGGTGGCCACGGCGGTGGCGTAGCCGAGGCGATCGAGCATGAGGCAGAGGCCGCGCTGGTTCACGGCGTCGTCGTCGACGACGAGGATCCGCAAGGGCATGCGCCGGCCGAGGGTGCCGTCGAACTCCGCGCCGGCGACGGGGCAGGGCGGCTGGTCCGCCGGGGCGGAGCCGAAGACCTGCAGGAGCAGGATCTTGAGGTGGCTCGGCTTGACCGGTTTGGCGAGGAAGGTGGTGTGCCCGGTGGGCGAACGGCTGCCGTTGGAGTCGAGCAGGAACAGGGGCAGGGTCTCGCGACCGGGAATGGAGTGGATCGTCTCCGCGATCTCGAGACCGTCGCGTGCGCCCAGCTGGCGGTCGATCACGACGACGTCGCAGCCGGTGGGGCTGCGCAGGAGGGCGAGGGCGGCGGCCGGGCGCTCGACTTCGCAGAGGGTCAGGCCCCACCAGCGGCACATGGCGGAGAGGATGTGCCGCAGGGTGGCGTTCTCGCTCAGGACGATGGCGCGGCGGCCGGCGAGCGCGGCCTCGGGGGAGGCGTGCGGGGGCGGCGGGGCGTCGGTGGGAACCTCCACCGGGATGGTGAAATGGAAGGTGGAGCCGCGGGCGACCTCGCTCTCGACCCACATGCGGCCGCGCATCAGCTCGGTGAGCCGGTGGGCGATGGCCAGGCCCAGGCCGGTGCCGCCGAAGCGGCGGGTGGTCGTGGCGGAGTCGACCTGCGAGAACGGCTTGAAGAGGCGGTCCATCCGGTCGGCGGGGATGCCGATGCCGGTGTCGCGGACGACGAAATGGAGATGGGGGGGCTGCGTGGTGGCGCGTTGGACACCGACGAAGACCTCGCCGGCGCTGGTGAACTTGAGCGCGTTGCCGACGAGGTTGAAGAGGATCTGCTGCAGGCGGACGGCGTCGCCAAGGAAGAGGCTGGGGACGTCGGGATCGATGAGGAAGCCGAGCTCGAGGTGTTTCTCGACGGCCTGGGGGGCGCAGAGATCGAGCACGATCTCGACCACGGAGCGCAGGTCGACCGGGGCGTGCTCGAGTTCGACGCGGCCGGCCTCGATCTTGGAGTAGTCGAGCACGTCGTTGATCACGGCCAGGAGGGTCTCGCCGCAGGAGCCGATGGTGCGGATGTATTCACGCTGCTCGGCCGTGAGGTCGGTGGCGGCGAGGAGCTGGGCCATGCCGAGCACGCCGTTCATCGGGGTGCGGATCTCATGGCTCATGACGGCGAGGAAAGCGCTCTTGGCGTGGGCGGCGGCCTCGGCGGCGCGGGTCTCCTCCTCGGCGGTGCGGATGGCGCGCTGCAGGCGGTGGTTGAGCTCGTCGGCCTTGGCCTTTTCGGCGCGCAGGCGGTCGGAGGCCTCGAGGGCGCGGCCTTCCGCCAAGGCGGCCGAGCGGCGCAGCCGGTAGGTGAGCCAGCCGATGAGCAGCGAGAGCCCGAGGATGCCGGAGACCGCGGCGAGCGCGACCTGCCGGAAGGTGGCCAGGCGCTGGGTGAGGTCATGGGCCCACATGTCGACGCCGACCACGCCCACGAACTCGCCACGGGAATTGTAGAACGGGGCGAAGGCGCTCATGTAGGTGCGCACGCGTTCGGGCACCGGCCGGCTGTCGGCGCGGGCCCGTTGTTCCAACAACGCTTGGCGGAGGGCGGTGTCCTGGCCGTCGTAGAGCACGCCGATCAGGGGCGGGGGATCGGTGTCGTCGGGGGGCCGCACGAAGTAGGCGGTGTCGAGGATGAAGGCGATCTGGCCGTCGTGCAGGGTGGCGGTGTAGACGTAGATGAGATCCTGGGTGGCGCGCTGCATCTTGAGCAGCGGCTCGAGCGCGCGCAGGTGCTGGGGGGAACCGCTCTGCTCGGGCCCGACCAGGGTCTCGTGGAGGTCGCCATCGATCTGGATGGCGGCGGCCTTGGCGAGTTGTAGCAACTCGGTACGGACCGACTCGATCTGGGCCCGGCGCGCGTAGGAGTACGTGTAGGCGAGGACCCCGCAGGCGACCAGAAGCACGACGGTGGCCACGAGGACGCCTTCGCGCGCCGGGTGGATCTGGCGTTGGGGATGTGTGAGCACCGGGGTAGAAGTCCCATCCATAACCGGTGCAGGGAATGCCGTGGGGGCGACGGGCAGGCAAGCCCGGGTTGTTGGCCTAGGGCGCGGGGGTGCAGGTGATGGAGTGGAGCGTGTACGACAGGGGGCGCTCGTCGGTGGAGTGACCCGCCTGGCGGGGGCTGAGGGCGCCGTCGACACTGTGCAGGCTGACGGAGTGGGCACCGGGTCCGAGCGGTACCGAGAAAGTCGTGCGTCCCTTGGGGGGCACGACCAGGGGACGGGCGGGGGCGTCGTCGACGCGCAGGGTGAGCCCGCCGCCGCCGGGCAGGGGGGCGAAACGGTTGCCGACCACGATCTCCAGCGAGGCGGCCTCGGTGCCGGTGGTCGTGATCGTGAGGGTTTCGGCCATCCAGCCGAAACCGGTTTCCCAGCCATGGAAACCCTCCAACGCGACGATCGCGGCCCGGGGCGCCCAGGCGGCCTCGCCCGCGGGGCCGAGGGAGAGAAAACGCGGGGCGGGGCCGACCGAGGCGTCCGCGAGGAAAAATGACAGATCGCGGGCGTCGTCGGAGGCGCCGGCGTCGGAAGGCCGGGCGGTGCCGGCGGGGCTGTGCAGGCGGACGACCTGCGCGGGCCCGCCAGCGAGGGGCAGCGAGATCGCCGCCGGGCCCTGCCCGAGGTGCAACTGGAACTGGCGACCCCGGAGTTCGACGACGAGCGGCGCTTCGGGGGGGAGCCCCCCGGCGCGGCTGCGCAGTTCGAGGTCGATCCAGCCGGTCTGTCCGGGGGCGACGAGGAGGAAGGCCTCTTCGCCCATCCAGCGGCCCGCGCGTTCGGGACCGTGGAAGCCCACCGGCACGACAGGGCTCGCGGGCAGGAACGGGCCGACAGGGCGGAGCGAACCGTCGGCGGCGAAGGGGAACCAACCGAGCTGGCGGAGGCGCGCCAGCCGGTCGGGCAGGTTCTCCGCCCCGTGGGGCAAAGGCTGGTAGCGGCTGCGGGCGGTGGCCTGCGCGGCGTCGCCAGTCCTAGAGTACAACCAGGTCCAGGCCTGCTTGCCGTCGCGTTGCTGGATGGAGTTGGCCTGGGCTGCGAGGGGCATCCCCCAGGTGCCGCAGGCCGGGCTGGCGGCGAGGTCGCGGAACGGCCACGCGGTGAGCGCGGCCAGGGCACCGGTGCCGGCCCAGCGCAGGGCGCGACCGGGGTGGTCGCGCACGGCGAGGTGGAGGGCCAGGCTGAGCGGAATCATGAGCGAGAGGTAGCGGGATGCCATGCCGGCGTCGGTGCCGAGTTGGACGCGGCCGACCGCGGTGTTGGCCATGAACAGCAGGGCGCCACCAGCCAAGAGGAGCGCCAGGCGGTCGGCGGGGCGGTTGTGCGGGTCGCGCACCAGTTGCCACGCGGCTTTCAGCAGGATCCCCGCCCCCGCACAGAGCAACCCGGCTCCGAGCAACTGTCCGGGGAGGGCGGGACCCGCGAACCCGTGCGGGGCTCCGGCCATGCCAGTGAGGAAGGGGACATAGTCGGAAAGGGGATGGTGGGGGAAGGCGAAGCCGGGTGCCGCGGGCGCGAATACATAACCGGTGAAGAACTGAACCCACGCGACGGCGAGAAGGAAGAGAGCCAGCGCCGCGGGCCGCCTCTCCCCCGGGCAGCGCAGGATGACCCCCAGCGCGAGGGCGGTGAGGACGGCCGAGGCGAACAGGCCAAAGCCGGTGAACACGGCGGCGCCGCCAAGCAGGCCGACGAGAGTCCAGCGCAGCCACGGGCGGCGGCAGAGCAGGGCATGGGCGGCGCCCAGCACGAGGGCCAGCGGGCCGATGCTGTGCGAGAGGTTCGGTGTGAGGATGATGGTCTCGTACTGGAGCAACGACAGGCACCAGCACAGGGGCAGGGCATCGGCCCAGGACCAATGGCCCGTGAGCCGGCGGGGGAGCGTCCAGGCCAGACCGGCGGCGACGAGCAGCCAAGCGGCGATCCAGAGACTCTCGATCCGGATGTCGCCGTCGGTGGCGCGGAGAATCGCGGCGGTGGGCGGGAAGAAGACCCCTTGCCGGGGTGGCCCATGCTGGTGCGTGACGAGTTGCCACGCGGAGGCGCCGGCCCAGACGGGCCGATGCAGCTCCCACTGGTCGGAGCAGGGCAACGCGACGGCGTTGCGCAGGACGAAGAGCAGCAGGTTGGCCCCGAGCGCGCCGGCCAGCAGCAGGTGGACGATCAGGCGAAAGCGTGCGGGCGTCCACCAACCGACCGGCCGGTTGTCCGGGTCGGGGCTCATTCGGGCGATTGGGCGGCAGGCGTCTCGCTCTCGGGGGCTTCGTCGTCGTCGCCCTTGTCGACGATGCGGGCGATGGAGAGGAGTTTGTCGCCCTCGGCGAGGTCGATGAGCTTCACGCCCTTGGCGCCGCGACCGGTCTCGCGGATGCCGTTGACGGGGCAACGCACGCTCTGGTTCTTGGCGGTGAGGAGCATGATCTCGTCCGTATCGTGCACGCGGAGCGCGCCGGCGACGGCGATGGAGCCGTCGTCGGGCAGGTCGATGGCGATGACGCCCGAACCGCCGCGGCGGGTGAGACGGTAGTCCTCGAACGGGGTGCGCTTGCCGATGCCGTCCTCGCGGGCGACGAGCAGGCGGGCGGCGGAATCGCAGACCTCGATGGCCTCGAGGTAGTCGCCCTTCTTCTTGAAACGCATGCCGGTGACGCCGCCGGTGGCGCGGCCGGTGGCGCGCAGGCCGACCTTGACGTCGCCGGCCTCGGCGTCGCCCTCCTCCTTCGCGCCGGCGGCCGCCGGCGCTTCGGAGGACTCGTCGCTCTCCTCGGTGTCGGCGGCGGTCCCGAGCGGGCCTTCCTGGAAGCGGACGGCGAGGCCCTGGTGGGAGACGAGGACGAGCTCGTTTGTGCCCGTGGTGAGGACACCGCCGACGATCTGGTCGCCCTCGCGCAGGTTGATGGCGGCGAGGCCGCCCTCGCGCTCGCGGGTGGCGCCCTCGTACTCGGAGAGCATCGTCTTCTTCACGACGCCCTTGCGGGTGGCGAGGACGAGGAAGCGGTCCTCGGTGAAGGCGCTGAAGCAGACCATGGCGGCGATCTTCTCGCCCTCGCTGAGCTTGAGGAAGCTGGTGACGGACTTGCCCTTGGCGGTGCGGGCGCCCTCGGGGATGTCGTAGACCTTCTTCGCGTAGGCCTGGCCGGCGGAGGTGACAAAGAGGATGTAGTCGTGCGTCGAGGCGGTGAAGAGGTCCTGGACGAAATCGGTGTCGTAGGTCTCGGTGCCGATGACGCCCTTGCCGCCGCGCTTCTGGACGCGGTAGTCGGCGACGCGGGTGCGCTTGATGAAGCCGAGGTGGGAGACGGTGATGACGCAGCCCTCGTTGACGATGACGTCCTCCATGCGGAACTCGCCCTCGGCGGCGATGATCTCGCTGCGGCGGGGCTGGGTGTACTTGGCCTTCATCTCGAGCAGCTCGCTCTTGATGAGCTCGAGCAGGAGGTGTTCGGAGGCGAGGATGGACTCGTAGTACTCGATGGCCTTGAGGAGCTCGAGGTACTCGGCCTCGATCTTGCCGCGCTCCAGGCCGGTGAGCTGGTAGAGGCGGAGCTCGAGGATGGCGTCGGTCTGGCGTTCGTTGATCGGATACTTCTCCATCAACCGGTGCTTGGCCTCCTCCTTGTTGGACGAGGAGCGGATGATGCGGACGAAGTCGTCGAGGTTATCGAGCGCGATCTTGTAGCCTTCGAGGATCTCGGCGCGGTCCTTGGCCTTGCGCAGGCGGAACTGGGTGCGGCGGGTGATGACCTCGCGACGGTGCGCGACGTAGCACTCGAGCAGTTCCTTGATGTTCATCTGCTTCGGCCGGCGGTGGTCGAGGGCGAGCAGGGTGACGCCGAAGGTGGTCTCGAGTTGGGTGAGCTGGAAGAGCTTGTTGATGACCACCTGGGCCTCTTCGCCGCGCTTGAGCTCGATGACGATGCGGGTGTTCTTGTCCGACTCGTTGCGCAGGTCGGAGATCTCGGGGAGCTTCTTCTCGCCGACGAGCTCGGCGATGTGCTTCACGAGGGTCTCGCGGTTGACGTTGTACGGGATCTCGGTGACGACGATCTGCTCCTTGCCGTTCTTGAGCTCCTCGGTGTGGGCGCGGCCGCGCACGCGGACGAGGCCGCGGCCGGTCGTCATGTAATTGCGGATGCCCTCGCGGCCGACGATGAGGCCGCCGGTGGGGAAGTCGGGCCCGGGGATGTGCTCGATGAGCTCCTCGACGGTGATGTGGGGCCGGTCGATCAACGCGCAGGCGGCGGTGATGATCTCGTCGAGGTTGTGCGGCGGGATGTTGGTCGCCATGCCGACGGCGATGCCGGTCGAGCCGTTCATCAGCAGGTTCGGCAGGGCGGCGGGGAGGACGGAGGGCTCGGTGGTCGACTCCTTGTAGTTGGGGACGAAGTCGACGGTCTCCTCGTCGATGTCCTTGAGTAGGTCCTCGGCGATCTCGTTGAGACGGCACTCGGTGTAGCGATACGCGGCGGCGGGGTCGCCTTCGACGGAGCCGAAGTTGCCCTGCGGATCGATGAGCGGGTAGCGCATGACCCAGGTCTGCGCGAGGCGCACGAGGGTGTCGTAGACGGAGGAGTCGCCGTGCGGGTGGTAGTTCTTGAGGACCTCGCCGACGACGCCGGCGCACTTGTCGTAGGGGCGGTTGTGGAGGAGGCCTTCGCGGAGCATCGCGTAGAGGATGCGGCGCTGCACGGGCTTGAGGCCGTCGCGGGCGTCGGGCAGGGCGCGCGAGACGATGACGGACATCGAGTACTCGATGTAGGCCGTCTGCATGATCTCGGTGATGTTGGCCGGCGCGACTTTTTCGTTGGCGGTGTACACGGGGAGAAAGGGAAGAAGTAGTGAGTAGCGAGTAGCGGGTAGCGGGTAGTGAGTAGTTGAAGAGCGGTGGCGGCGGGTTTCCGGATGCTCGCTACCCGCTACTCACTACTCGCTACTGGGATCAGACATCCAGGAACTGGACGTTGAGGGCGTTGTCCTCGATGAACTGGCGGCGGGGCGGGACCTCGTCGCCCATGAGGAGGGTGAACATCTCGTCGGCCTTGGCGGCGTCGGCGATGTTGACGCGGAGGAGACGGCGCTTCTCGGGGTCCATGGTGGTCTCGAAGAGCTGCTCGGGGTTCATTTCGCCGAGACCCTTGTAGCGCTGGATGGTGAGGCCGCGGCGGCCGAGCTGGCGGGCCTGGGCGACGATGTCGAGGGGGCCGGCGAGCGGGGTCTTGGCCTCGGTCTTGAGGCCGGCGTTCTCGGTGAGAATGTAGACGGGTTCCTCGGACGGGGTGAAGCGGGTGATGTCGAGCCCGAGGGTGGCGAGGTTCTTGAGCAGCTTGGTGATCTCGGCGGCCTCGTAGATCTCGTGGACCTTCACGCGGCGGACGGGAAGCTGGGACTTGGGACTGGCGACTTCGGGTTTGGCGCCGTCGGCGCCATTGCCGTTGCCATTACCATTGCCGTTCTCGCCGGCGGAGTCGGCATCGGCGGCCTCGTTCATCTCGGAGAGGAAGGCGGCGCGCTCGGTCTCGTCGAAGAGGAAACGGTGGCTCTCCTTGTTGCCTTCGCGGATACGGGCGACGTAGCGCGGGAGTTCGTGGGTGCCGGGGCGCTGCTGGTCGAGGTACTCGACGAGGGAGGCGCCGTGGCGGGTGATGCCGGCGCCGAGCTTCTCGACGGCGGCGAGGGACTCGACGATGCGGTCGACCTGCTGGGGTTCGAAGACGTGGTGGTCGGCGAGGCGGGTGAGGGTGATGTCCTCGGAGCCGAGCTCGAGGAGGATGCGGTTGAGCTGGTCGTCGTTGTCGATGTACTGCTCGCGCTTCTTGCGCTTGATGCGGTAGAGCGGCGGCTGGGCGATGTAGACGTAGCCCTGTTCGATCAGGCCGCGCATCTGGCGGTAGATGAAGGTGAGCAGCAGGGTGCGGATGTGGGAGCCGTCCACATCGGCGTCGGTCATGATGATGATCTTGTGGTAGCGCGCCTTGGAGGCGTCGAAACCTCCCTCGCCCTCGATGTCGCCGATGCCGGTGCCGAAGGCGGTGATGAGGGTGCGGATCTCCTCGTTGGCGAGAACCTTGTCGATGCGGGCCTTCTCGACGTTGAGGACCTTGCCGCGCAGCGGGAGGATGGCCTGGAAGCGGCGATCGCGTCCTTGTTTCGCGGAGCCGCCGGCGGAGTCGCCCTCGACGAGGTAGATCTCGCAGAGCGACGGGTCGCGCTCGGAGCAGTCGGCGAGTTTGCCGGGGAGGCCGCCGCCGGAGAGGGCGCCCTTGCGGATGGTCTCGCGGGCCTTGCGGGCGGCTTCGCGGGCGCGGGCGGCCACGAGGGATTTCTCGAGGATGCGCTTGGCGATGATCGGCGTGGTCTCGAAGGCGAACATGAGGCCTTCGTAGGTGATCGAGCCGACGATGCTCTCGACCTCGGGGGAGAGCAGCTTGACCTTGGTCTGCGACTCGAACTTCGGGTCGCTGTGCTTGATGGAGATGACGGCGGCGAGGCCTTCGCGCACGTCGTCGCCGGTGATCTGGGGATCCTTCTCCTTGATCAGTTCGTTGGCGCGGGCGAACTGGTTGATCGCGCGGGTGAGGGCGGAGCGGAAGCCGGAGAGGTGGGTGCCGCCGTCGGGATTGTGGACGGTGTTGGTGTAGCAGAACACCAGATCGTTGAAGGAGTCGTTGTATTGGAGAACGACCTCGGCGTAGACCTCGGCGTCCTTGCCGTCGATCTGGGTGGTGGTCTCCTTGTAGATGCGGATGGGGGCGGGGTGCAGGGCGGCCTTGCCGGCGTTGAGCTGCTTCACGAACTCGACGACGCCGTCCTTGTAGAAAAAGGTCTCGGGCTTGGGGTTGGCGGGGCGCTCGTCGAGGAAGTTGATCTTCAGGCCGGAGTTGAGGAAGGCCAGTTCGCGCAGGCGGCGGCTGATGGTCTCGGTCCGGAAGACGGTGGTCTCCTTGAAGATCTCGGGGTCGGGCTTGAAGGAGATGAGGGTGCCGGTGCCCTTGGCCTTGCCGATGACCTCGAGCTTCTTGGTGGTCTTGCCGCGCTCGAAGGTCATGTGGTGGACCAGGCCGTTGCGCGAGACCTCGACCTCGAACCACTCGGAGACGGCGTTGACGCACTTGGCGCCGACGCCGTGGGTGCCGCCGGAGAATTTGTAGCCGCCCTGTCCATACTTACCGCCGGAGTGCAGGGTGGTGAGCACCATCTCGACGCCGGGGATGCCGTACTGCGGGTGGATGTCGACGGGGATGCCGCGACCGTTGTCGCGGATCGAGATGGAGCCATCGAGATGGATGGTGACGTCGATGGTGTTGCAGTGGCCGGCGAGGTGTTCGTCGACGGAGTTGTCGAGCACCTCGGAAACGCAGTGGTGCAGCGCGCGCTCGTCGGTGCCGCCGATGTACATGCCGGGCTTTTTCCGAACGGCCTCCAGCCCTTCGAGTTTGCCCAGTTTGGAGGCGTCGTAGGCCTCGCTGGTGGGCGTTTGGGGCGGGGGTGGCTGCGAGAGGTCGGCGAATTCGGACATGAGGGATGGCTTAAGGGCAAAAAAGTGTCGGTTTTCGGACGGCAGAACAAGGAAATCTTCGGGTGCTGCCGGTTCCCGAATCCGGTGGAAAAACCGACGCCGAACGCGCCGCCGAGCGGCCTTGTCGCCTAGTTGACTCTCAATTTGAGGTTGCCGACCCAAGAAAGGGCGCTAACCGATTGGCGCCGTGAAACTTTCGGTAAAGGTCGAATACGCCTGTCGGGTGCTGGCGCACATGGCCAGGATGCATGCCAAGGGCGAGCTGGCCCACATCGAGGCGATGGCGGAAGAAGAGGCCGTTCCGCCGAACTACATGGTGCAGATTCTGGGTGAGCTGCGGGAGGGCGGTTTGATCACCAGCCGGCGTGGCAAACAGGGCGGCTACAAGCTGGCCCGCCAGCCCGAGTTGATCACGCTTTTCGACATCGTCCGGCTCATCGATGGCGCGATGCTCGAGTTCGGCTCCGGCAAGCAGGGGCAGTCCGGCCGCCGCGTGGCGGCCGCGTGGGGCGAGGTGCGCGATGCGATGGAAGCGCAGGCGCGGACGATTACCCTCGACAAGCTTGCGCTCTCCGGCGCCGAGCCGATGTACTACATCTGACCGCGCGGCGTCCCGGGGCCGGCGGTGTCACGCGTGGCGGGCGGGCCGACTGGCGGGGTGCGGACAACTGGAGCGGAGCACCGCCGGTGTCGCTCAGCTTGGGTCACCGAGGCTTTGTTTTCGGCGTTCGACGAGGGCGAGGATGCCGCTGCGGGTCTTCGGATCCTGCCAGGCGCGCTCCATCGCCGCGTCGGGCCCGGCGAGGGCCCACGGGGCAAGGCGCTGGAGCGCGTAGAGCACGTCGACGCGCTCGTCATCGCTCATGCCCGCGAAGGGGGCCGCATTGGGCAGGTGCTGCACGAATTTGCCGATCCGCTGGGCCAGCGGGCTCCCCGTCTCGCCGAGCGAGACCAGGAGTTGGCTACCGTCGCGAAACCGCAGGACGAGCTGGTGCGCGGTGCCCACGCTCACCCCGTGGGTGCGCATCGTTGCATCCTGCCGGTAGTACCAGACCAGGTCGCCCAACTCGCGTAGGTCGGCCTGCAGGGTGCAGCCGTAGTAGAACCAGCCCGGGCCGAGCCGGATCGTGGAATGATGGCGGTACTTTCCGGTGGTGGACCAGTTGCCGATGAAAGGAAGGCCGAAGCGGATGGGGGCGCGGACGATCCAGCCTTCGTCGAGTTTGGCCTCCACCTCCTCGAGGGTCACACCCGCCGGCGAGCGCGCGAGCGTCCGCGCCAACGGATGCACGCCGAGGCGCATCGAGCGGCGAAGCGCACGGCCGAGGCTGAACAACCCGCCCGCCGCCAGGACTCCGGGGACGAACGGCACCGGCCACCAACGCCCGGGCCGGGCAGGGGCGGGCGTCGTCTCCGCCGGGCGGCGCACGCCGGAATCCGCCCCGGTGGGGCTGACAAGACGTCTCCAATACGGCCGCTCCAGCGCGACGGTCCAGAGGGCGGCGAGCGCGAACAGCAGCAGGCCGAGCCGGGCGAGGTTGCGGTTGAGGCGGCGGATCTCGTTGGCGAAGTAACCGGTGATCATGTGGTGTGGTGCGCGGAGTTCTCTGTCGGCCCGCCGCGCGCCGTTCCGGGCCTCGTGCGGTCGGTCCGTAACGGGTACGCAGCGTGGGCAGAAGACCGCGGATCCGCCGTACGGACAATCCCGGCCGGACGAACGGGCCGGTGGCGCGCTCGGCGGGCGCCACGGCCGGTCATCGGCCCGTGTGGCGTCTGTGGAGACTCGCGCGCCTGTGTGGTCGCGGCGCTGAGCCGAAGTACTGCATCTGACCGTACGGTGGCCGACCGGAGCCGCGGGCATCACGCCGCGCGCAAGCGCGCCAAGGCGATCGCGCAGGCGACCGCGGCCGCCCCGCCGAGCAGGGAACGCGCCTTCGGATTGTCGTTCTCGAGCCACCAGCTGAACGGGATGATCGCGATCGGGCACAGCGCCACGATCGGCAACACGATGCCGCTGGGGGCCGTGGCCAGCGCCCACTGGTAGCAGGCGACGCCGACCACCGGACCGCACAGCGCGGCGGCGAGCAGTGCGAGGTTGAAACGGTGGGAACGCAGCCCGGTGGTAAGTGCGCTCCACGGGCGCTCGTCCGCCCGGTGGCGCAGCCACCACCACGCCGCCGCTCCGCAGACCAAGCCGCCGAGGATGCGCTGGAAGGCCGCGGTGCCGCCGTCGATCGACACGCCCGAGGCGAGCGAGAGCGCGTAGGCCTTGCGGCTGATCACCGCGCCGAGCCCCTGGCCGAGCGCGGCGAACACGCCGAAGGCGATGCCGCTCCAGAGGGTGGCGCGCGGGATCTGCGGGTTGTCCTTGGGCAGGAGCGCGAGCGAGACGCCGGCGAGCACACCGGCGGCGCAGAGCAGCTGCGGCAGGGTGAGCGTGGTGCCGAGCCAGAGCCACTCGATCACGATCGCCAACGGCGCGGCCAGGCACTGCGTGAGCAGGATCGTCAGCCGCGAGCCGATGCGCGCGAGGGCGAAATAGAGCGTGATGTCGCCCAGCCCGAACCCGATGACTCCGCTCAGCAAGTACCAGCCGAACCCGGCGCCCGCCGTGCCGCGGCCCAGCGTGAACGCCCACGCCGCGAGCAGGGCGGTGGCGAGCAGGAGGCGGCTGAGATTGGCCAGGGTGCTCCCGAGTGCGACGACCAACTTCCGTGCGAAGATGGCGCTGAACGACCAGAGGAGCGTGGTGAGGAAGGCGAAGAGCATCGGGCCGGTGGGCGATCGCGGATTGCGGTGGCGGGTGTTTCGGCAGGCCAGACAGAAATGGCGTCGGCAAGGTCGGCGGTTCAGCTGTGAACGGGAATCCGCGGCCAATTCTCAAGCCGCGCAAGCAGCATGAACCTGAAACCACGGATTTCCCGGAGTGGCTCCGCCGCAACCGAACAGGAAGACGGAAGAACCACGGATTTCGCGGATGAGCACGGATACCGGAGTTCCCCATCCGTGGAGATCCGTGTGATCCGTGGTCATCCTCCGCTCCAACGACTCAGCCGTGTTGCTTCACCGCAAGGCCGCGTCCCGGCGCGCGTCTACGCGGGGTTGCGGGGGTACGCCGGTGGCCTGCTGCCAAAGCGAAGACTTGGCGGGTGTGCGCGAGCCTGGCCCGGCGGCCGCGAGTGGGTGGACTCGGGTGGTCCTGGAGCCGGTGCAGGGCGTCCCGCTTGGGGTGTCGGCGGGGGATGGCGGTGTGAGGGTGGTGAGACCGCTGATCGGTGCGCCAGTCGGGGCTGGGAACAGGACGGTGCGGCTGATGGAGGAAAAATCCACAAATTACTGAAGTTGGACGTCTTGAGTGCCGATCAGATCGGCTTTGTAATCGCTATGAAACCGGCTCCCCACTGCCTCCCCTCGATCGTTCTGCGTGCTGCCCGCCGGCTCGGCGTGGCGACCCTGTTGGCGCTTTCCATGGTGCCCCCCGCTTGGGCCATCATCTATGTTCCACCGGTGGTGACCTCGATCGCCCGGTTGCAGCCCGGACCGGTGACGACGGCCAACACCCTGACGTGGCGGGTGACCTTCAACGCGTATGTGACGGGCGTGGATAGCTCCGACTTCACGCTGACCCCGGTCGACGGCTCGGCGACGGGCACGCTTTCCAGCGTCGCGGCCGGCAGTTCGGCGGCGGAGTACATCGTGACGGCGACGGGCGTGTCGGGCACCGGCACGTTGCGGCTGGACGTCAACGCCAGCGGCACGGACATCATCGGCGGTCTCGATGACCTTCCGCTGGCCGGTGGCTTCACGCTTGGCCAGCCGTACACGCACACGGGCGCTTCCGTGCCGGTGGCGTGGGGCGACAACTGGTACGGCCAACTCGGGAACAATTTGACGGATGGAAGCCCAGTGCCGGTGGACGTGCTCGTCACCGGAGCGCTCGCCGGAAAGACGGTGGTGGCGGTGTCGGCCGGATACCAGCACTCGCTGGCGTTGTGCAGCGACGGCACCGTGGCGGCTTGGGGAAGCAATATGAGTGGCCAGCTGGGGAACAATTCGACGGATGGAAGCCTGGTGCCGGTGGCGGTGAACACGGACAGCGGGACGAGCGCGCTCGCCGGGAAGACGGTGGTGGCGGTGTCGGCCGGAAACCGGCATTCACTGGCGCTGTGCAGCGACGGTACCGTGGTGGCCTGGGGCTTCAATGGCAACGGCCAGCTGGGAAACAACTCGACGACCGACAGCACGGTGCCGGTGACGGTGCTCGGCATCGGAGCCCTTGCCGGGAAGACGGTGGTGGCGGTGGCGGCCGGAGGCTCCTACTCGCTGGCGTTGTGCAGCGACGGCACGGTGACCGCGTGGGGACGGAACGATTACGGCCAGCTGGGCAACGCTATGATGACCTCAAGCCCGGTGCCGGTGACGGTGAGTACGGCGAGCGGGACGAGTGCTTTGTCCGGAAAGAAGGTGGTGGCGGTGTCCGCGGGGGATATGCACTCGCTGGCGTTGTGCAGCGACGGCACGGTGGCGGCTTGGGGATTCAACGCCTCTGGCCCGCTGGGCAACGCTACGACGACCACGAGCCTGGTGCCGGTGGCGGTGAGCACGGCGAGCGCCCTTTCCGGGAAGTCGGTGGTGGCGGTGTCGGCCGGAGGCTCGCACTCGCTGGCACTGTGCAACGATGGCACGGTCGCGGCGTGGGGAAACAATGGCTCCGGCCGGCTGGGGAATGACTCGACGACGAACAGTCCGGTGCCGGTGGCGGTTAACACGGCGAGCGGGACGAGCGCCCTCGCCGGGAAGACGGTGGTGGCGGTATCGGCCGGGCTGAATCACTCGTTGGCGTTGTGCAGCGATGGGACGGCGGTGGCCTGGGGCTACAACAGCTACGGCCAGCTGGGCAACGGTTCGACGACGCAAGGCTTGGTGCCGGTGGCGGTGAACGCGACCGGCTCGAGTGCGTTGTCCGGGAAAATCGTCTCGTCCCTCGGAACGGGCGGCCTCGCCTATCATACCCTGGCGCTGGCCTCGCTACCGCCCCCGCCGCCGACGACGGTGACGGCGGTCTCCGGCTCCGCGGCCGGCGGCTACAAGGCCGGCGACGCGCTCAATTTCACGCTGACGACCTCCGCGGCGGCGACAGTGGCCACGACCAGCGGCACGCCGCGGCTGGCGCTCACGATCGGCACGGCGACACGTTACGCGACCTACCTTTCCGGCAGCGGCACGACCAGCCTGGTCTTCCGCTACACCGTGCAATCGGGCGACACGGATACCGACGGCATCGCCATTGCCAGCACGAGCATCGATCTGAACGGCGGCACGATCAACAATGCCTCGGGCGTGGCGATCGACGCCACGCTGCCGAGCTTCACGCTGCCGACGATCGTGGTCGACACCACGGCGCCCGAGACGACGCTCGACACGACACCCGCCAACCCGAGCGCGAGCGCTTCGGCGACGTTCACCTTCAGTAGCGCGGATACGTCTGTCTCGTTTGCGGCGAGCCTCGACGGCGCGGCCTATGCCGCTGCGACCAGCCCGGCGACCTTCACCGGCCTGGCCGACGGCTCGCACACCTTCTCCGTTCGCGCGATCGACGCGGCGGGCAACGTGGATGCCACGCCTGCGAGCTTCACCTGGACCGTCGATACCACGGCGCCCGAGACGACGCTCGATACGACACCCGCCAACCCGAGCGCGAGCGCTTCGGCGACGTTCACCTTCAGCAGCACGGACACGTCTGCCTCGTTTGCGGCGAGCCTCGACGGCGCGGCCTATGCGGCTGCGACCAGTCCCGCGACCTTCACCGGCTTGGCCGACGGCTCGCATACCTTCTCTGTTCGCGCGATCGATGCGGCGGGCAACGTGGATGCCACGCCGGTGAGCTTCACCTGGAGCGTCGATTCCACCGCGCCCACTGCGCCGACCATCGTGTCCGTTTCTTCCGCGTCCATCGCGGGCACGGCCGAAGCCGGCAGCACGGTGCGTGTGTACGCCGGCGCCACCCTGCTCGGCACCACCACCGCCGACGGTTCCGGCGACTGGAGCGTCGCGGTGACGCTGGCCGACGGCGCCTACAGCCTGACAGCCACCGCCACGGACTCCGCGAACAACACCACCAGCACGTCCGGCGCGACCACGCGCACGATCGACACCACCGCGCCCACGGTCCCGACCGGTCTCTCCGGCCAGGCGACTTCGCCCACGGTGGTCGCCCTCGTCTGGACCGCCTCCAGCGACGCGGGCGGTGTCACCGGATACCGAATTCTCCGCAACGGCACGGCCATCGCCACCAGCGCGGCGACCGCCTACAGCGACACCGGCCTGACCGCCGCCACGGCCTACACCTACACCGTGACCGCCTACGATGCCGCCGGCCACGAGAGCGCCCAGAGTGCGCCGGCGACGGTGGCCACGCAGTCCACCGGAGCGCAGGCCCTCGCGGTCGGCAACACCGCCGAGTTGGAGGCCGCGCTGACCACGGCCGCGGCGAACCCGGCGGCCACGTACACGATCACGCTCGCGGCCGGGACGTACACTCCGACCGCGGGCCTGACGATCAGCACCTCCGGCCTGATCCTGGAGGGGAGGGGCACTCTCTCCGGCGTCGGCTTGACCTCGGGTGCGCTGCTGACGATCAGCGGAGGGAACATCGCCCTCTCCGGCCTGACGTTCGCCGACGGCGCCGTCGTGATCGCTGCCGGGGCCGACGACGGCACGCTCGACGACTGCACCTTCACCGGTGCGAGCCTCACCGGCACCGCCTGCTCGGGCTGGACGATCACAGGCAGCAGCTTCAGTGATACGCCTGCCGCACTGACCTTCAGCCACGCCGACGATCTGACGTTCACCGAAAACGTGATTCTCGACTGCGCGCGGGCCCTTGTCCTCGCGGACGTCTCGTCGCCGATCGTCCGCAACAACTTCATCGCGGACAACACGACGACGGGCACCACGCCCGCGATCAGCCTCACCGACGTGACCGCCGCGCAGATCGACAACAACAGCGTCTACCAGGCCGGCACCGCCGCCAGCGCCATCGAGTACGCCGGCAGCGGCGCGCTCGGCGCGATCCGCAACAACCTCGCCAACCGGCCCATCACGGCGACCGGCACGGCCACGGCGACGCTGGCGACCAACTACACTGCTGCGGCAGCGGGCTGGTTCCGCGATGTGACCGCCGGCGACCTGCACCTGGCCGCGTTCCGGAGCGCGGTGGTCGATGCCGGCACCACGATCGCCGGTCTCACCGTCGACATCGACGGCGACACCCGCCCGACCGGCAGCGGCTGCGACCTCGGCGCCGACGAGTACCAGGCCGACACCACGGCGCCCGTGGCGCCCACGGGTTTGGCCGCCACGGTGCTTTCGGCCAGCCAGATCACGCTCAGCTGGACGGCCTCGACCGACACCGCGCCCAGCGGCGTGCCGGCGAGTGGCGTGGCCGGGTATCGGATCTACCGCAACGGCACGGCCATCGGCACGAGCACGACCGCCAGCTACGCCGACACCGGGTTGAGCGCCGGCACGACCTACACCTACACGGTCACCGCCTACGACGGCGCGGCCAACGAGAGCGCCGCCAGCGGCGCCGCCCGCGCCACGACCACCGCGGCCGGGGCGACCGGCGGCGACAGTGGCGGCGGTGGCGCCATTGGCCTGCTCCTGCCGGCGGTGCTGGCGTTGCTCGCCCTCGGGCGGCGGCGGTTTGTGCGGCGCTGATCCCGCGTGCTGCCGCAGGGCCGGACCCGATGGCCGGCCCGTGTATTCGTCCGGCCCGCGCTCGCGGGCCGGACGTAGCGCGGTCCGCCGGCGAGCGGCGATCCGACCGCGGGCGCAGTTGATCGCTGGAGGCCTTCCGTTGCTCGAGGTAGGAGCGTGCTTGCACGCGATTCCGAGTGCAGGTCGCGTGCAAGCACGCTCCTACAAAGGAATGGCGCGCCTCACGTCACCCGCGCGATCCGCATCCGCACGTCGTCGCGCAGGCGGTCGAGGGCGGCGAGCGTGAAGGCCGCGAGGTCGGGGGCGGGCTCGGCGAGCAGGGGCGTGAGATCCAGCGCCCAGGTGATGCCCGCCAGCCGGTCGGTGGCGTGCGAAGTGTGGAAGGTCGCATGCGCGGCGCGGCGGCCGAGCGTGGCGAGGTCGTAGCGTTTGCCGCCGGAGATCTGCGAGTCGAAGGCGAGGAGCATCTGCGCGGCCAGCTCGGGCCGGCGGCCGGCGTCGAGGGCGACCTTGTCGGAGTCGACCAGCCAATCGAGATCGCGCCAGACCTCACAGCCGAGCACGCGGCGCGGGCGGCGCGCCGGCGGCAGCGCGCGCAGCGCGTCGAGGCAGCGGGCGAGCACGGCGACATGCGTGTCGTGTTTGTCGGCCGGGTTGTGGAGATAGACGACCTCGGGCGTGCAGCCGGCGAAAATGGCGGCGAGGTCGGCCGCCACACCCGCGTGGCCCGGGCGCTTCACGTCGTCGCTGGGGTGGGCGAGCTGGAGCTGGATCGCGTAGCGGCCGAGCGTGGCCGCGCGGCATTGCTCCTCGCGGCGGACGGCCTGCATCTGCTCGTCGGTGAAGTTTGCGTACGGGCCGGTGCGCGCGGAGCCGGCGCCGTTGGTCACCAACACGCCGCCGAAGGCCTTGTCCGGCTGGTCGAGGCAGTCGCAGATGCCGGCGTGGGCCATGATCTCGATGTCGTCCTGGTGCGCGGCGACGCAGAGGTGCGTGACGCGCGCCAGTGCCGCGGCGGGATCGCCACCGGCGGGGACGAAGACATCGGCATCGGCGCGGGAGAAGTTCATGCGAGGGGCTGAATTCAGACTGTGGTCACCGAGAGCACAGAGAGGGGAGGAGGGCTCGGAGATTCGGTGGACGGAAGGTTAACCGCAGAGAATCTAGCGCGGCGGAGCCGCAACCAAAGGGGCAGAATGATGAACCACGGATTTCACGGATGGGCACGGATTCCGGGCTTCCCCATCCGTGGAATCCGTGTGATCCGTGGTCAACTTTCCCGACAGGGCGTAACATAGGGATATCGTGCACAAAATGCAGCGTTTGCTGGGATAGCTGTGCAAAGAGCGCGGAGAGATGAACGGCCGGGCTCTTTGGGTTCTCTGGGTTCTGTGCGGTTGAGGGGATCGTTAGCTTTTCGGGAATAGCGGCACGGGGTAGTCGCCGCGGGCGGCGAGCGCGGCGAGGGCGGCCTGCACGCGGGGCTTGTCCTCGCGGAAGGTCACGCCGAACCACTCGGCGCTGGTCGGGCGCACCGCGACGGTGGCGCCGCCGGCGGCGATCTGCTGCGACACGGCCTCGGGCAGGTAGAACTCGGACTTCAGCTCGCCACCGCGCGCGGCGATGAACTCGCGCCATTGGCGGTCGAGCGCGGGGAAGAACGCCGGCGTGAACGCCCAGCAGTTCATCGAGACGATCTCCTCGCCGGTGTACTTCCGTCCGGGGCCGATATCCGTGCGAAGGATACCGGTGTTCTCGACCACGGTGCGCAACTGACCGTCAGCACCGACGGTGCAGACGCCCCGCGCAACCGCGCCATTCTCCGAGAGCGTGTTGGCGAGCCGGTAGCCGACCATGGCGAACGTCGCGGGCGAAGGGCTTGCGCCTGCTGCCGAGGGGCGAGGGGCGAGAGGCGAGAGGAAGGCGGCGAGTTGCACGAAGGCGTCGCGGCCGAAGAAGTCGTCGGCCCCGATCACAGCGAAAGGCTCGTGGATGGCGTCGCGCGCGCACCAGACGGCATGGCCGGTGCCCCACGGTTTCTCGCGCCCGGCGGGGAGCGCAGCGCCGGGTGGCAGGGCGTCGAGTGCTTGGAAAACGGTGTCGACCTGGATCCGGCCGGCGTACTTGGCGGCAACCTGGGAGTTGAAGGCGTCGGCGAAGTCGCGACGGATGACGAAAACCACGCGGCCGAAACCGGCGCGGATCGCGTCGAAGACGGCGTAGTCGAGGATGGTCTCGCCGCCCGGGCCGACGGGATCGAGCTGCTTGAGCCCGCCGTAGCGGGAGCCCATGCCGGCGGCGAGGACGAGTAGGGTGGGAGCGGAGCTGGCCATCGCCCCGAGCGAAAGGGAAACGCCCGGCGCTGGCAAGGGGCAGGCGGCGGCGAGCCCGGAGGAGGCATCGGCGCATGGTGCGGTACGGGTGTTCTGCTCAATCCCCTCGGCTTGGCGGCTTCGGCATGTGGCCTGCTGACGGAGTACGCACATGCCCACCACGTGTGCTTCAGTCCTCGTCCGTCCATCGCAGCGCTCCGCTCCTGCCGAAAGCAACCGGCTGGAGGCGATCGCCCAGACCGCAGTGCGGCTCGCCGCTCTCGGGCCCGAGCTGGCGGCGCTGGCCCAGGCGCTGGAGTCGCAGGCCCGGCAGCAGGCGGGACAGGCCGGCCGCGCCGCGACGACGATGCAGCGGCTCACCGCCTCGGTGATCGCCGCCACCGGCCAGTTGCGTGGTGCCGCTGCCCAAGTCGGGACTGCGCTCGGCACGGTTTCCCGCATCGCCGATCAGACAAAGATCATCTCCCTCAACGCCAGTATCGAGGCGGTGAGGGCCGGCGCGAGCGGCCGTGCGTTCGGCGTCGTCGCCGACGAGGTCAAGCGGCTCGCCGACGACGCGGGGGCAACCACGCGCCTGATCGAGACACGTGTTGAGGAGATGAACACAAGCATCGGCCGCGTCGGCGCCGTGGTGGGCGAAGCCAAGGCCGGCGCGGCGCGGTCGGAGGAGACGATTGCGGCCGTGGAGGACGAGGTGCAGGGCATGAGTCGTTCGGCCGGCGCGCAACTGGAGAGTGCGCAACGGGTGCACGGAATGGGGGATGCGGTGAACGCGCTCACGGAGATGCTTCTCACCGAGATCGGTGCGTTCCGGTTCGCCGCGCACCGGCGTGCGGCGGAGGCGCTGGCGGGTCTTGCGGCGGAACTGGTGGTGCGTCCGCTGGAGCGCTTCGGTGTCGAACGCGCGCTGGAGCGTTGGTTGTCAGCGCAGGCGCCGTTCGAGCTGGCGTATTGCACGGACCCTGCCGGGCGGCAGTTCGTCGACAACCTGCAGCGCCGCGACGGCCGGGTGGAGCACGACAAAAGCGGTTTTGGTCGCGATTGGTCGGATCGTCCCTGGTTCCGCCAGGGCGCCGCGGCCGACGGGGTGGTGGCCACCGATCTCTATCGGTCGACGGCGACGGGCGACTACTGCTTTACCGTCGTGGCGCCGCTGCGCCATGAGGGCGGCGTGCTGCGCGGGGTGCTCGCCGCCGACGTGAACTTCCGGCGACTGCTGGCCGAGGACTGAGCGCTATCGCTGGAGGAGGGGGCATGGACCCATTCCCACAACTCGTTCTGAGCGCCAAGCCGCGATTTGGCACCTGAATCCCGGCCGGTCACTCCGTCACGATCTCGTAGTGAAGGGTCTGGTCCTTCGGCGAGACGGTGAAGGTGAGGCGGCCGGCGGCGTAGGTGGCTTTCACTTCGCGGGCGCGGGTGCCGTCGGGCTTGAGGGCGTAGACGGTGCGCGGGCCGTTGGTGGCGATCGAGAGGGTGGCGGGCACGCGCTCGGCGATCGTCGGGCCGTGGCCCCACTCGGCGCCGGTGGTGGTGCGGGCTTCGTTCCACTTCATGCCTTGGTTCTCGGCGCGGGCGACGATGGTCACGAGCGCGCGTTTCGCCGAGGCGAGCGGCTGGTCGTCGAGCGCGACGGCGGCGACGGTGGCGAAGTCGCGGCCGAAGCGCGGGCAGGTGACGGTGAGCGGGCCGGCCTGGGTGGTGGCTCCACCGAGGAAACCGGTGGCGACCGCGGCGCGTTCGACGGCGGCGACGAACACCTGGCCCTGCGGATTCTTCAGCACCCGGGCGGGGGCGGAGTCCACCTTGCCATGACGGACGATCGTGGCCGGGCCGGCGACGGGGCGATCGCTGATCTGTAGGCGGCAGTCGAGGAAGTCGAAGGGCTGGTCGGGGTTGAGCTTGGCCCAGAGCATGTCGAAGTGCATCGCCTCACCCCAGACGGGATTGCCGGGGCGGAGCTCGGCGACGGCGGTGGCGGCGGGCACGAGGCCGCCGCGGAAGACGCGGGTGGCGAAGGGGGCGAGCGACCACTTCGCCGGGTGGTTGATCTGGTCGAAGAAGCCGGTGATGCGGCCGTCGGGGTTGCGTGAGCCGTAGGCGCCGAAGTCGAAGAGGTAGAGCGCGTCCCAGTTCTGGCGCGACGCGAAGACCGCCCATTCGGGGTACATCTCGCAGGCGTAGTCGCTCGGGGCGGAGTGGTCGAACTCGCTCACGGCAAAGGGCTTTCCGGCGACGCGCAGATAGGCGAGGTTGCCGAGTTCGCCGAAGCGGCGCGGGCCGAAGACGGCGACCATGGGGGAGTTGTCGATGGTCCAGTTGGCGCGGTCCCAGCCGGTGCCGGGGAAGTTCGGGTGCTGCCAGTAGGTATGGGTGTCGGCGAACTCCATGGATTGCTCACGGTCGAGCGCGGGCAGGCCGCTGAAGTTGATCTGCGAGCAGACCATCG
This sequence comes from Verrucomicrobiota bacterium, assembly GCA_023457035.1. Lineage (GTDB taxonomy): Bacteria > Verrucomicrobiota > Verrucomicrobiia > Opitutales > Opitutaceae > CAJCBL01. Next base: position 2,646 of record JAEWNN010000018.1, on the reverse strand, counting down.
GGGCCTTCACCCCGAGCTCGTCGCGGAGGAAGGCGCGCATCTCCTCGGCGAAGCTGCGGTCGATGCCGGCGAGGAAGGCGATCCAGTCGGCCCACTGGCGGGTCGAGGGCGAGGCGGGCAGCGGGATGGTGCGCGCCTCGAGCGTCTGTTCCGAGGCGAGCGGTTGGGCCCCGCCGGCGCTGAGGCGAAGGCCACGGATTTCGATGTGGTTGGGCCGGGCGCCGGCGTTGAGGCTGAGCGTGGCGCGCCCGCCGGCGACGGAGTGCGCGGGGAACGTGAGCCGGTGCTGCCGCCACTCGGTGCCGAGCTCGACGGAGCGGAGGAGACCGAGGCTGCGCCATTCCTCGCCCGGACGGTGAAGTGTGTCGTTGGAGACGCCGGCGCCGAGCTTGCCGGCGGTGCGGGCGCGGGCCTCGAAGGCGACGGTGTAGACGGTGTTGTCGGCGAGTTCGAGGCCGTGGATCGAGACCTGGGCGTGCCAGTCGGAGCCGGTGGTCTTCTCCACCTCGATCGTGAGGGAGGAGGCGTCGGGGCCGGGGACGAGGGAGGCGACGGTACCGGGCCGCGCCTTGAGCAGCCACCGGGCCGTGGCGGGATCGAACGCGGGCGCCGTGGCGCCGGAGGCGGTTTCGTCGGCCCAGGCGGAGGTGAGGGCGGTGGTGCTGGCGTAGCGGGCGGCGAGCCAGGTGTTCCACCGCGTCTGCAGATCGGTGCGGAACGGCTCGGGGAAACGATCGGTGCCGTGGCCGAGGTCGCGGGTGAAGTAACCGAGGACCGAGTTCTCGTTGTTGATCTCGACGATGGCGACGGCGGGGTCGTCGACCGGGGCGAGGCCGTTGTAGGGGTTCTTGGTGGTGAGTAGGCGGCGGGCGAAGTCTTTCTGGAGCTCGATCATGCGGCGGTCGAACAGGTCGACGCGTTTCTGGAAGTCGGGAAACTCGGAGACGGCGGGAGGGAAGCCGTCGGCGGCGCTGAGGGTCTTCGAGACCTTGAGGTTGATGTTCGAGTAGATGCCGTGGCGGGCGAGGATGGCGATGAGGCGGTGGACCTTGTCGAGTTGCGCGGCGTCGAGGGCGAGGCGCTCGGGGCGGTCCTTGGGCCAGAGGCTGCCGCCGGTACCGATCCCCCACGAGTTGTCCATGTGATGGAGACGGACGATGTTGACGCCGGCTTTGGCGAGGCGGCGGGCGAGCAGTTCGGCGTCGGCGGCGGAGGGGAAGGCGTCGTCGGAGGCGAGGTTGACGCCGAAGAAGCGCAGCGGGCGGCCGTCGGCGGTGACGAAGGCGCCGTCCTTGACCGCGATGCGCCCGCCGGCGCCGGCGGGCGCGGGGTTGAGGGCGGAGGTGTCGAGCGCGGAGCCGGCGGCGGGCTCGACCATGGGCCAGACGAACCAGCCCTCGGGCACGGCGGACCGGGCGCAGGAGGAGAGCGGCAACAACGTGGCAAGGAACGCGGCGGCAAGGGCGCGGCGGAGCGGGGTGGACTGGGGGAGTCGGTGCGGGCGGGCGCTGGAGTAGATCATCGGGGGAGTGGTGATGTTGCGTTGTTGGGCCGGATGGGCAACCCCGGGCCGCGCGATCGTGCGTGTGGCACTGCGGCCCAATGCATCGCGCGACTGCGGGCGCCGGTCTGGCGAGTAGGTCCGTTCTCCGACCGGACCCGGTGCGTTCGCGCCGAAGCGGCCGGGATTGTTCAGGGAGGGGCCTTCACGTGGCGCGGCTCTTCAGACCGCGCCGTTGGGCGTGAGCTGGCGAGTGGGGGCGCGCGGAATGGGCCGGGGCGGGCTGAGGCACCCTGTGCCACGTCGGGACCGGGGGGGGCGATGTGGCCCGGTGCTTTGGCCTAGGCTGGCGGATACGGAGTGGCGCCCCGGTGCCGACGGAGCCGGAGGCGGTGACGTGGCGCTCTCGGCGGACAGTGTCGAGGGGGCTGGGGCTGGCGCACCGCCCCACGCGCAGGCGTGCGGGCTCGCGGTGAAAGGAGAATCAAAGTCGTTCGGCGGGCCGCGCCCGTGTTGCTCCCGCCCCGCCGGTCCGGAAACCTAGGGCGCATTCCCCGCCATGCGTTCCCCACGTCTTCGCCTCGGCGCGGCTGTCGCGCTTCTCCTCGGCTCGGTGCCGCTCGTCGCGATCATCGATCGCGACGGCGATGGGATCTCCGATGTCTGGTCGGCGCAGCATCCGCAGGTGGGCGAAGCCGGGGCGGACGATGATGGCGATGGATTCTCCAATCGCGCGGAGGCGGCCGCGGGCACCGACGCGCTCGATCCGAACCGGGCCCCCGCGGCGGTGTTGCGGCCGAACGCCGGCGGCGGGCTGCGCCTGCATTGGGGCGGGGTCGTGCATCGCCGGTACCGGATCGAGACCAGCACGGATCTGGGCGCGTGGGAGCCGGCCAACGACCTGGAGTTCGCCGGGCAGGGTGCGGAGATCAGCCACCTCGTCTGGGCCGGGAGCGAGCGCGACCCGCGGCGCGCCTGGCGGGTGGCGATCACGCTGTCCGATCTGGATGGAGACGGCCTGCTCGACTGGGAGGAGCGGGCGCTGGGCACGGATCCGCTCGTGCCCGCGGTCGCGCCGCCGCTCCCGGTTCCGGCGGCGGTGCCCGCGTTTTTCGCGGCCAACCTCGAGACCGTCGCCGCTCCGT
>JAEWNN010000017.1 GCA_023457035.1 Verrucomicrobiota bacterium | reverse complement strand
AGGGCGACCTGCTCTTCATCGACGAGATCCACCGCATCCCGAAGACCGTCGAGGAGTACCTCTACAGCGCGATGGAGGACTTCCGCCTCGACATCATGATCGACCAGGGGCCCAACGCCCGCAGCGTTCGCCTCACAATCCCGCGCTTCACCCTCATCGGCGCCACCACGCGCGCCGGCCTGCTCACCGCGCCGCTGCGCAGCCGCTTCACGCTCAACACCCGCCTCGATTTCTACGGCCGCGACGACCTGCTCACCATCGTCAACCGCACCTGCAAGCTGCTCGACGTGCCCATCGACGACGGTGGCGCGAAGGAGATCGCCGCGCGCTCCCGCGGCACGCCGCGCATCGTGAACAACCTCGTCAACTTCGTGCGCGACTACGCGCAAGAGAAGGCCAAGGGCAAGATCACCCAACCCGTCGCCGCCGCCGCGCTCGAGTTGCTGGAGATCGACGTCCGCGGGCTCGACGAGATGGACAAGCGTATCCTCCGCCTGATGGCGGAGTCGTACCGCGGCGGCCCCGTCGGCCTCGGCACGGTCGCCGTCGCCGTGGGCGAGGAGGCCGAGACGCTCGAGGAGGTCCACGAGCCGTACCTCATCCAGGAAGGCTATCTCCAGCGCACCGCGCAGGGCCGCGTGCTCACCTCGAAGGGGTGGGAAGCCATCGGGCTGCAGGCCATCGCCGGCGCGCCCGGCGCGCAGGGCAGCCTGTTCTGAAGGTAGGGACGCCGCTCCGCGACGTCCGCGCACAGCGCAAACTCAGTCGAAGACCGTCGACTGAGGATCAAGTCAATCTCGGGCAACGCGAACGGACGTCGCGGAGCGACGTCCCTACCGCTTCCGCCCGGCGAACAGCACCCCGGCGCCGGCGAGCACGCAAACGCCGCCGGCGATCATGTACCAGCTATGCTCCGGCACGCGCGTCTCGCCATCGACGCGCCGGGCCAGGCCGGCGAGCGCGCTCTGGGTCTTGCCCTTGAGCGAGGCGCGCATCGTCCAGCCGTCGTGGAATACCCAGACACCGGCGACAATGAGCACGAGAGCGATCAAAGTTTTCATGCGGAGCGGAGGATGGCCGAGTGTGGGCAACACGAGCCGGCTGGCGAGCCCGCCGTGGCGGAAACACCGGACGCTCGGCCCGAGTCATGCGGCCTTCGCCCGCCGCCAACCACGCGGCGGCGGGCAACCAGCTGGGGCACGACCACCGACGACGCGGCGGCCGCCGCCACTTACGCCTGCTCGAAGATCACAAAACCTCCCGCCGGCACGCTGAGCTCGACGCAACGACATCCCCCGCGCTCCTCCACTGTCAGCATCCGCGCAGTCTTCGCCGGATCGGTCGAATACAAGCAGCGGTACTGATGGCCGACCTCGTTGAGATCGTGGTCGACGACGACCCATGCCGCGCGCGCCTGCTGGACGTCGGTGTTGAGCGCGCAGAGCACCTCCTCGCCATCGAAGAGCCGCGACCACGGCACCACGGAGAGCATCTGGCCGCCGAGGAGCGTCGGGAAGCCGAAGTTCACCCCGTCGCCGGAGATCTGGCGGAGGTATTGGCGCCCGCGGCGCAACGCCGCTTTCTGGCGCCGCACCGCGAGAATCGCGGCGATCTGGCGGTAGGCGTCGGCGCCTTCGTCGAAGAAGTGCCGGCCCTTCGAGCGGAATGCGCCGAACACGCCGCCGAACATGCACTCGCGCAGGTAGCGGTCGCTGCCGCCCGCGCCGTCGAATGCCTGCTCGGTGCCGTAGTAGATCAGCGGGACGCCGAGGGTGGTGGCCTCGAGCCCGACCGCGGCGACCACCTGCTTCGCGTAGGCCGAGTCGCCGGCGCAGAAGCGAGCCTTGCTCTGCCCCTTGCGCACCTGGTCGTGGTCGTCGAAGAGCGTGACCACCTTGTTGCGAAACCACGTGTGCGAATCCTTGCCGACCAACAGCGAGTTGCGGAAGAGATCGAAGTACTCCTTCGGGTTCCGCCAGCCCTTCACGAGATACTCGAGCTTGTCCGGGATGTCGTCGACGCCGAGCGCGGCATCGAGCCCGGTCTCCTCGAGCTTCTCGAAGGCGAACGCACGGCCGCCGGTGATCTCGCCGATGAGGTAGAAGTTCTCCTTCCCCAGACGCTGCGCGAACTCGTGGATCACCGAGCCGAAGTAGCGCACCGCGCCGGCGTCCATGTGCTTCACCGTGTCGATGCGGTAGCCGTCGAGGTCGGCAAACGCGATCCAGTATTTGTACACAGCGGCCAGCGCCACGAGGGCGGGCGCCGGCGCATAGCGGTCGGTGTCCCCCGCGCCGAGCCGGACCTCCTTGAGCGAGCAGAAGTCGCCCTCGATGTATTCCGGATACCAGTCCCAGTTGCTGATCGCGCCACGCTTGGCGAACGTCGTGTGCGGCTGCAGTTCGCGCGGCCAGACGGCGTCGTCGGTCGAGATCGTCGCCGGCAACGGGGTGTAGAACGGGAGCACGGGCTCGCCCCGGGCGTCGCGGTAGCCGGCCACCTCGTGCTCGTTGCCGTCCCACTTCGGCTCGCCGTGCCGGTACGCGAAAACGTTGCCGGTGTGGTTGAGGATGATGTCGAGGATCACGTAGATCCCCTTCTCGTGCGCCGCCTGCACCATCGCCCGCAGCTCCTGCGCCGTGCCGAAATGCGGATCGACGCCGAGGAAGTCCTGGATGCCGTAGCCGTGGTAGCTGTTTTCCGACTTCAGCTGCTTGAACAACGGACTCACCCACAGCGCGGTCACGCCGAGCTTGCGCAGATACTCCATCTTGGCGGTGAGCCCGCTGAGCGTGCCGCCGCACCAGCCGCCGCCGGCCTCGCGCCACGCGGACGCCGCCGCCTCGTCGCCGACGGCGTTGCCGGCATCGCCCGGCCGGAACAGCGGCGTGGCGGGTCCGCCGGGACTCTTGCCGTCGCGGTAGCCGGTCTCGCGCCCGTCCGAGAACCGGTCGAGCATGAGGAAGTAGAGCACCTGATCCTCCCACGCGGCCGGGGACGGATGGTATTTGGTCGTGAGGCGGTGCTCGCGATCGGGCAATTGCCCCCGGAGCGCCGCGAAGTCGATTTCGCGCACCGAAACAGGATTCATGTTCGTCCTTCCGAGTTGCCGGGGGGGCAGTCGGGAGCGTGCGCGGGAGGCGCCGCAAGGCAAACGGCCCAGCGTATCGATTCGGTGAAAACCGAAGGCGCGGTCCGATGGCCCTCGCACCGGCCTGTGAGAGCCGCTTGCGGGTGGACCCGCTTGCCCCCACGTGGGCCGAAGACTCGGCCCAAGGCGGAATCGTGATCGTTCGTGGGACGATGCTGTCCGCGGCTGCACACACCCACGACCGCGTTGGGGGCAACGCGGTCCACCTCGGTCAGCCTATGCGCACGCGGCAATGGAAACTCCGGCGAGCTTCGCCACATTCAGCGCAGCGGCTCAGCCGCGCGCCGGCGTCACGCCCGCACCGCGCGCCACACGGCGAGGCCGCGCTCGATCAGGCCGGAGAACTCCGTGAGCGGAACCATGTTCGGGCCGTCGGAGATCGCCTCGGCGGGGTTCGGGTGCGTCTCGAAGAAGAGCCCGTCGGCGCCGGCGGCGAGCGCCGCCTTGGCGAGCGGCTCGACGAACTCGCGCTGGCCGCTGCTCTTGCCGCCGCCCGCGCCGGGGAGCTGCACGCTGTGCGTGGCGTCGAGGATCGTCGGGAAGCCGTTGGCCTTCATGATCGGGAAGCTGCGCATGTCCACGACGAGGTTCTGGTAACCAAAAGTTGAACCGCGCTCGGTCTGCCACACCTCGGCGGCGCCGGCGAGTTTGGTGAGCGTGTACGGCATCTCCTGCGGCGAGAGGAACTGGCCCTTCTTCACGTTCACCACGCGGCCGGTCTGCGCCGCCGCGACGAGCAGGTCGGTCTGCCGGCACAGGAACGCGGGGATCTGGATCACGTCGCACACCGCCGCCACGGCGGCCACCTGCTCGCGCTCGTGCACATCCGTGAGCACCGGGAAACCGAAGTCGCGTTTCACCATCGCGAGCAGTGCGAGCCCGGCCTCGAGCCCCGTGCCGCGCGCGCCGGAGAGCGAGGTGCGGTTGGCTTTGTCGAACGAGCCCTTGAACACGATGTTCAGCTCGGGGTGCCACGCGCGGATGTCCGCCAACTCGGTCGCCACCGTGCGGCAGACGGTTTCGTTTTCGAGCGAGCACGGACCGGCGATCAGGAGCAGGCGCTGGGGGTCGAAGAGCATCGGAGGAAGGGAGCGAAGGACAGACGACAGAAGACGGACGACAGAATGCCGATGCCGGAATGAAGACAAGGGCGGAGAGACGGCCGCGTCTTCTGCGAAACGAGGTAGGGACTTTGCTCCGAAACGTCCGCAGCCGCAGTCCGCGGTGAGCACTGCATCCGCCGCGGACCGATGTGCCCCGGCGTTCGCGGACAAACCGCCCTACCCGAGGCAACAACCAACCCCGATCACGGCTTCGCCCTTGCGGATGGCCGACGACGGCATACGTAGAAGAGCGATGAGAAATACGTACTCAGTCGCGGGCGCCCAGGCCAACCTGCCCAGGCTCCTTCGCAAGGCGGACGACGAGATTGCCGTCGTCGAGCGCCGGGGCGAAGTCTGCGGATTCATCGTCGGCAAGAAGCGCATGGAGGCCATCGCCGAGACACTCGAGCTCCTGGCCAACCCCGATTTTGCCGACACGCTGAAGAAGCTCCGTGCCGGGAAACTCAAGTTCCACCCGGTCACCGCACTCGATGCATAGGGTGTTGATCTCCGATCAAGTGGCCGCCTTCGTGCGCCGACAACCGCCGGAGCGGAAGAAAGTGCTGCGCGCCGGACTCGACGCTCTGGCGCAGGGCAAAGGCGACATTCTGCCGCTGGAGGAGAACCTCGCCGGATTCTGGCGTCTTCGCGTCGGGCGCTTCCGCATCGTTTTCGACTACGAAGACAGCACGACCATCCGCTGCCTCTTCATCGAGGAGCGCCGCTTGGTCTACGAGGTCTTCGCCGCGATGCTGAAAGAGCGGCTATGACGAGCATCGGTGCGGCATGGCCGCACCGAATTCGCCTCATTATTTCGCCTTCTTGCCGGCCTTCTTTGCGGCCTTCGTCGGCTTCCCCGCCACGGCGCCCGCCTGGCGCTTGATGGCGGCTTTCACGAAGGCGGCGAAGAGCGGCTGGGCCTGGGTGGGCTTCGACTTGAACTCGGGGTGGAACTGCACGCCCACAAACCACGGATGGTCCTTGAGCTCGATGATCTCGACGAGGTGGCGCTGCGGATTCACGCCAGCGAAGACCATGCCGGCGTCGCCGAGCATCTCCACGTAGTGGTTGTTCACCTCGTACCGGTGGCGGTGGCGCTCGCTGATCTGCTCGCGGCCGTAGGCCTTGGCGGCGTGCGTGCCGGGCCGCAGGCGACAGTCGTAGGCGCCCAGGCGCATCGTCGCGCCCTTGTCGGTGATGCGGCGCTGGTCGTCCATGAAGTCGATCACCGGATCCTCGGTGTCGGGGTCGAACTCGGTGCTGTTGGCCGTCTTCAGGCCGAGGACGTTGCGGGCGAACTCGATCACCGCGATCTGGAGACCAAGACAGATGCCGTAGTACGGGACCTTGTTCTCGCGGGCGTAGCGGGCGGCGGCGATCTTGCCCTCCGTGCCGCGGTCGCCGAAGCCGCCGGGCACGAGGATGGCGTCGAGGCCGGCGAGCTGTTTCACGCCACCCTTCTGCTCGAGGTCCTGCGCGTCGATGCGCACGATCTCGACGGCGCAGTTGTTGGCGATGCCGGCGTGGTAGAGCGACTCGTAGATGGATTTGTAGGCGTCCTGCAGCTCGATGTACTTGCCGACCACCCCGACCTTCACGCGGTGCCGCGGATTCTTGATGCGGCGGACGACCTGCTGCCAGACGTTGTTCTTCACCGGCGGCGCCTCGAGGTGGAGGATGTCGACCACGAGATCGTCGACCTTCTCCTTCTGCAGCATGAGCGGCAGCTCGTAGATGGAAGTCTCGACGTTCTGCTCCTCGATCACGGCCTTGGCGGGAACGTTGCAGAAGAGACTGAGCTTCTCGCGCAGATCCTGGTCGAGCGGGTGGTCGCAACGGCAGACGAGCACATGGGGCTGGATACCGATCTCGCGCAGCTTGGCCACGCTCTGCTGGGTGGGCTTGGTCTTCAGCTCGCCCGCGGCGGTGAGGTACGGGACGAGGGTGACGTGGATGAAACAGACGTTGCCCGGGCCGACTTCGAGGGCGAACTGGCGCATGGCCTCGAGAAAGGGCAGGCCCTCGATGTCGCCCGTGGTGCCGCCGATCTCGGTGATGAGGATGTCGACCCCCTCGCCGCCGGCATAGATGCGGTTCTTGATCTCGTTGGTGACGTGCGGGATCACCTGCACGGTCTTGCCGAGGTAGTCGCCGCGGCGCTCCTTGGCGATGACGGCCTCGTAGATCTGGCCGGAGGAAAGGCTGTTGAGGCGGCTGAGCTTGCCGGAGGTGAAACGCTCGTAGTGGCCGAGGTCGAGGTCAGTCTCGGCGCCGTCGTCGAGCACGTACACCTCGCCGTGCTGGAACGGGCTCATGGTGCCCGGATCGACGTTGAGGTACGGATCGAACTTCTGGATGCGGACGATCAGTCCGCGCGCCTCGAGCAGCGCCCCGAGCGAGGCCGCCGTAAGGCCCTTGCCGAGAGAGGAAACGACGCCGCCCGTGACAAAAATGTATTTCACGGGAAGACGAGAAATGGCGGGCGGAAACAAGGAGCAAGTGCGGACTCGCATGAAACCGTTTCATGCCCGGTTTTCGTGCTTCCGTCGACCGAAAGCAGCCCGCCGCCCGCTGCTGGCGCTGCGCCCGTCGCCGCACGCCACGCCCCGGAGCGCCGCCGTGGACCGCAGGAAACAGAACCGCCCGCGGCCGGAGGGGCGCGGGCGGCGAGGAAAACGAGCGAAGGCTCGGCGGGCGTTCAGCGCTGGAAGAGCGCGTCGATCAGCTGCACGTCGGGTGCGCCATCGAGGGATTTCAGGCCGTGCCACTCGGCGAGGCCGAAGTCGCCCTTGTACTCCCAGTTCGCCCACGCCATGCCGGCGGCCTCGAACACCCCGACGATGTCGCGGTAGTAGGCCAACCGCGCGGCCCGCGGCACGGTCGGCAGGCAGCCGAACTCGCCGCAGTAGAGCTGCAGCCCGAGTTCCTTCGCCCGCGCGATCGCCGGCTCGTACTCCTGCCGCAGCCGCTCCGGGTTCCAGTTGTCGGTCGAGCTGGCGAGGAAGTCGTATTTCTCCTTCGGGTAGGCGGCGACGAGCTTCGCGTAGGTCGCGGCATCGACGATCGGGCCGGGATAGGCCACCGGGCCCGGGTAGTCGCGGATCACGGGATCGACCCAGTCGGCCTTGTGATGAGTGAGCAGCAGCGGCGCGTAGGTGTGCATGCTCAGGATGATGTTTTTGTCGCCCGCGGGCACCGCGAGCTTCGGCAGCATCTGGGGAATCTGCCACATGTTGGCGCCGAGCACGATGACACGGCTCGGCTCGGTGGCGCGGATCTGCGCCAGGCTGCGCACCACGAGCTTGTTCCAGTCCTCGGGATCCGGGGCCGTGGGCTCGTTCATGATCTCGTAGGCGAGAAAATCCACCGGATGGTGACACAACCGCGCCGAGAGCTGGCGCCAGAGGTCGAGGAAATGCTCCTGCGCCTTCGGGTCGGTCCAGAGCGTGTTGGTGCCGCCCTCGTTCTCGGCGTTGAAATGGTGCGCCCGCACGGAGTGCAGGTCGACGATCACCCGCAGCTTCGCGGCCCTGATCCAGCCGAGCGCGCGGTCGAGCAGCGCGAAGGCGGCCTCGTCGGGCGCGCCGTCCTCCTTCCAGAGCACGATCTCGTCGACGGGCAGACGCACGTGGTCGAAGCCGAGCGAGGCGATGTAGCGGATGTCGTTTTCGGTGATCCACTCCTCGCGCGGCGCCCAGCCGAAATCCTGCGAGAGCCAGTGGCTGAGGTTGGTGCCGCGGTGGATGGCGAAGCCGGCGGGGTTGGTCGGCGCGGATACGGGGGCGGCGGCACCGAGGGCGGTGACACCGAGGAACAACGCGGAGCAAAGGAAGCTGCGGAGGAGTGACATGGGGAAGCGGGTTTGAGGGAAACGAGGATCCCCATGGTTGGCCAAACCGCGTCCGGGACAACCATCGACGGCGATTTGGGCCGTACCGGAGGGGATTTCGATGCATCGCACCGCCCCGGGGCGACACCCGATGCCCCGGGCCAGAACCCGCGTCTCATCCGCGCCGCATCTCGCTGTCGCGCGCCGCGGGCAGCTTCTCCGGAAAATCGAGCGTGTAGTGCAGGCCGCGGCTCTCGTGGCGCTGGAGCGCGCAGCCGACGATGAGCTCGCCGATCACGATGAGGTTACGCAGCTCGAGCAGCTGCGGATCGACCGAAAAATGCCAGTAGTATTCGTGGACCTCCTTCGCGAGGTTGGCGAGCCGGGCCCGGGCGCGCTCGAGCCGTTTGGTGGTGCGCACGATGCCCACGTAGTCCCACATCGCGCGGCGCAGCTCCTCCCAGCTGTGGGTGAGCACCACGCGTTCGTCGGCATTGTCGCCGCCGAGGTCCTTCCACTCGGGCACGGCGGGCGCGGCGGCGCGCGGCGCGGCGAAGTAGGTCTCGACCGCGGCGGCGGCGCGGTGCGCCACCACGATGGCCTCCAGCAGCGAGTTGCTCGCGAGGCGGTTGGCCCCATGCAGCCCGGTGCAGCCCACCTCGCCGCAGGCGAAGAGGCCGGGCAGCTCGGTCGCGCCGGCGAGATCGGTCGCCACGCCGCCGCAGGTGTAGTGCGCCGCCGGCACCACCGGGAGGAGATCCTGGGCCATGTTGAGCCCGACCTTCTCGCAGCCCGCGAAGATCTGGGGGAAACGCTGCCGCAGCCACGCCTCGTCCTTGTGCCGGATATCCAACCACACGTGCGGCGTGCCGGAAGTCTTCATCTCGTTGTCGATCGCGCGGGCGACGATGTCGCGCGGCGCGAGATCGGCCTGGTGGTGGTAACGCGGCATGAACGCCTCGCCGGCGAAGTTGCGCAGGATCGCGCCCTCGCCGCGCACCGCCTCGCTGATGAGGAAGCGCGACGCCCCGGCCGCCGCGCCCGCCCCGCCGGCGGCGGTGTAGAGCGTCGTGGGATGAAACTGGATGAACTCCATGTTCCGCACCGGCACGCCGGCGCGGTAGGCCATCGCGATGCCGTCGCCGGTGGCGATGGTGGGGTTGGTCGTGTAGAGGTAGACCTGCCCGGCGCCGCCGGTGGCGAGCATCACCACGGGCGCGGCGATGGCGACCACGCGGTGCTCGTGCACATCGAGCGCGTGCAGGCCGATCACACGATTCGGGCCCGCTGCGGGATCGACCTTGGCCGACGTGACGACATCGATCGCGAAGAGGTGCTCGAAGAGATCGATGTTCCGACTCCCGGCCACGGCGCGCAGCAGCGCCTCCTCAATGGCCTTCCCCGTCATGTCCTGGACATGCAGGATCCGCCGATGCGAGTGGCCGCCCTCGCGGCCGAGCTCGAACTGCCCGTTGGCGTCGCGCGAAAACTCAAGCCCGATCCCGACCAACTCGCGCACCCGCGCCGGGGCGTCGCTCACGATCGCGCGCACGGAATCCTCAGCGCAGAGTCCGTCGCCGGCGACGAGGGTGTCGCGCACGTGGTTGTCGAAGTTGTCCTCGGCGGCCATCACGGCGGCGAGGCCGCCCTGGGCAAAGTTGGTGTTCGAGTCGGCGCGGTTCTTCTTGGTGAGGATCGCCACGCTGCGGCCGGCGGCGGCCGCCTTGAGCGCGAAGCTCAGCCCGGCGATGCCGCTGCCCACCACGACAATATCGTACGCACTCTTCATAAAGGGGGAGCGGCGGGCGGCGGGGTAGAGGCCCCCGCGCCGAGGGCGCGCTGCATGAACACGACATCGAGCCAGCGGCCGAACTTCAGGCCGACCGCAGGCATCGTGCCCACCGGCGCGAAGCCGCAGCGCCGATGCACGCCGATCGAGGCCGCGTTCGCGCTGTCGCCGATCACGGCGAGCATCTGCCGCGCGCCGGCGGCGGCGCAGCGCACGAGCAGCTCCTCGAGCAGCCGCGTACCCAGCCCGTGGGAACAGTGGTCGGGGTCGAGATAGACCGAGTCCTCGCACGTGAAGCGAAACGCGCTGCGCGGGCGGAACCAGTTGGCGTAGGCAAAGCCGACGACCCCGCCCGGCGCCGTCGCGACCAGCCACGGGAAGCCGCGCCTGCGCACCTCGCCCCACCGGCGGGTCATCTCCGCGAGATCCGGCGGCACCTCCTCGAACGTCCCCGTGCCATGGAGCACATGGTACGCATAGATCGCCTGCACGGCGGGCAGGTCGGCCTCGGTGGCGTCGCGGAGAGCGGAGGCGGCAGCGGTGTTCACGACGCCGCCCCGCTCAGAGGATGATGTTGTCGATGAGGCGCACCTCGTCGACCCAGGCGGCGATGGCCAGCAGGCTCTTGCCGGGAATGATCTCCTTCATCGTCTCCATCGTGCAGCGGTCGACGATCTGCGCGTAGATAAGCCGGATACGGCGACGTTCGCCCAGCAGGTGGGTCGTCTCGGCGATCACGCGGTCGGTGCTGCGCGTGCCGGACTCGACCATCTTCTTGGCGTTGGAGAGCGCCTGGAAAAGCACGAGCGCGTCCTGCCGCTGGATCGACGAGAGGTAACGGTTGCGCGAACTCATCGCCAGGCCGTCGGCCTCGCGCACGATCGGGCAGACGACGACGTCGACGCAGAAGTGCAGGTCGTTGACCATCTTCTTGATCACCGCGACCTGCTGCGCGTCCTTCTGGCCGAAGAAGGCCAGGTCGGGCCGCACGATGTTGAAGAGCTTGGCGACGACGGTCGTCACTCCGCGAAAATGGCCCGGGCGCGACTGGCCGCAGAGCGGCTTGGAGATGAACTCCTCGTTGACGTAGGTCGAGTAGCCCTTCGGGTAGACCTCGTCGGCGGGAGGGGCGAAGACCACGTCGGCCCCGGCCTTCTCGCAGGCCTGGAGATCGGCCTCGAGCGTGCGGGGATACTTCGTGAAATCCTCGTTGGGGCCGAACTGCGTCGGGTTGACGAAAATGGAGACGACGACCGTGTCGCACTGTTTTCGCGCGGCCTCGATCAAACTCACGTGGCCGGCATGGAGCGCGCCCATCGTGGGCACCAGGCCGATGAGGCGGCCCTTCGACTCCAGATTCATGGCCAGCGACTGCATGGCGAAGATCGAGTTGATGACTTGCATGGTGGGAATCTCGCGCGGAGACGTTCTGCGAACTATCCCGAGCGCGTGCCCGCACTCAAGCCTTTCCACGATGGCAAGGAAGGAGCTCTGCCGGCTGGCTCGCCCCAAAAAAGCGACCAGAAGGCGGGCCATCGCGTCATCCGCCGGAGCAAGGCGCCTTCCGCCCCTCGTCGCCTCGGATCTTCAGCACAGCACCGGCTCATGCCCCGTGCCCAGCCCACGCCAGCGAGTGGCCCCACATTGCCCCGCCGTTCTCGCCCCCCCAAAGCGCCAGCGCCCCCACTCCGACTCCCGCCAAATACTCCCACGGCCGTGGGAGTATTTAGCGCCGAGCCCCGCCCAAACCGCCTTCCCCCGAGCGAAACCGCTTCCGCCAAATAAGTTCACGGTCGTGAACCTATTTGGCGGAACGGAAGAACGCGGTCTTCGCCGCCCCGCACAACCATTCCCTGCAGCCGCGCCGCCGCAGTCGGTCTTTCGGCTCGCCGCCCACCGTCTCACACCTGCACTGTCCCGCCACTCAACCGCCATGATTCGCGTCAACGAAAACTACCAGAAGCTCAAGGCCTCCTATCTCTTCGCCGACATCGCCAAGCGCGTGAACGCCTGGGTCGCCGCCAACCCCGACAAGAAGCTCATCCGCATGGGCATCGGCGACGTCACCGAGCCGCTCCCGCCCGCCTGCATCGCCGCCTTCCACGCCGGCGTCGACGAGATGGCCAAGCGCGAGACCTTCAAGGGCTACGGCCCCGAGCAGGGCTACGACTTCCTGCGCCAGCTTATCGCGAAGCACGACTTCCAGGCCCGCGGCGCCCAGGTCGACGCCGACGAGATCTTCGTCTCCGACTCCTCGAAGTGCGACATCGGCAACATCCAGGAACTCTTCGCCAACGACATCCGCGTCGGCATCCCGGATCCCGTGTACCCGGTCTATGTCGACAGCAACGTCATGGCCGGCCGCACCGGCTCCAACGACAACGACCGCTACGCCGGCCTGGTCTACCTCGAGTCGACCGCCGCCAACGGCTACGTGCCCGCGCTGCCCACGCAGCCCGTCGACCTGATCTACCTCTGCTTCCCCAACAACCCCACCGGCGCCACCGCCACCCGGGCGCAGCTCCAGGCCTGGGTCGACTACGCCCGCGCGCACAAGGCGCTCATCGTGTTCGACGCCGCCTACGTCGCCTTCGTCCGCGACCCGCAGCTCCCGCAGTCGATCTACGAGATCCCCGGCGCGCGCGAATGCGCGATCGAGTTCCGCAGCTTCTCCAAGAACGCCGGGTTCACCGGCACGCGCTGCGCCTTCATCGTCGTGCCGAAGGAGCTGAAGGTCTGGGACCTCGCCGGCCGCGAACACTCCGTGCACGCGATGTGGAACCGCCGCCACACGACCAAGTTCAACGGCGTCGCCTACCCGGTGCAGAAGGCCGCCGCCGCCGTCTACACGCCCGAGGGCCAGCAACAGACCCGCGCGCTCACCGACTTCTACCTCGGCAACGCGAAGCTCGTGCGCGACACCCTCACCGCCCGCGGCCTGTCCTGCGCCGGCGGCGACAACGCGCCCTACATCTGGGTGAACGTGAAGCGCGACTCGTGGGAGTTCTTCGACCTGCTGCTCAACCAGGCCGGCGTGGTCTGCACGCCCGGCTCGGGCTTCGGCCGCTGCGGCCAGGGCTACGTGCGCTTCAGCGCCTTCAACAGCCGCGCCAACGTCGAGGA
>JAEWNN010000016.1 GCA_023457035.1 Verrucomicrobiota bacterium | reverse complement strand
CGAACAAGACCATCCAGGGCGCCGACGCCTCGGCCACGCTCGACGGCTGCCTGAGCCTCACGAATGTCTCCAACATCGTCATTCGCGGCCTGAACCTCGCCAACCCCGACGGCACGGCGTTGCGGCTCTCCGGCGCGCGGCGGGTGTACGTCACCCGTTGCAGCTTCCTCGACTCGGCCGCGCCGCAGCTCGTCGCCACCGGCTCCGACCAGCTCACGGTCTCGTGGTGCGAGTTCGCCGCGGTCGTCGCCGGCCAGTCGGCCGTGCAACTCGGCGCCGCCGGCGAGACGACGACCCCGCGCATCACCCTCCATCACAACTGGTGGTCGGCCAACCTCGCCTCGGCGCTGCCCGCCGCCGCCTCGGGCCAGGTGCACCAGTACAGCAACTACGTGGACGTCTCCGGCAACACCTCCGGCACGGCCGTCTCCGGCAGCGCGCAGCTGCTCTCCGAGGCCAATGTCTACGTGGGCACGGCGAACCCGTTGGCCAAGTCCGGCTCGGCCCTGCTCCGCGCCCTCGACAACACGTACACCACCTGCACCGGCACGACCGACTCCGGCGCCGACACGGTGTTCACGCCGAGCTACAGCTACACGCTCCGCGACCGCGACGCTCTTGCCGCGCTCCTGCGCGCGCAGGCCGGCAATGTCATGGGCGCCAGCTACAGCGAGGAGAGTGCCGCGTCGGCGAGCATCACGGCCACGGCTACCACGGTCGTGCCCGGCGCCAGCGCGACCCTCACCGCCGGGCTCACGGGCGCGACAGCGACGACCTACCAGTGGCGTTTGAACAACGCGCCGATCTCCGGTGCCACGGGGGCGACCTACACGATCTCCAGCATGGCCGCGGCTCACGCCGGCACCTACACCGTGGCGGTGTCGGTGGCCCACAGTGACACCGTCGTCAGCACTCCGACCATGCTCACCCTCGGCACGGCGCCCACGCCGCCGCCCGCGCCCACCCCCACGCCCGCGAAGGGCGGCGGCGGCGCCTGCGGTGCGTCCTTCGTCTTTGCGCTGGGGCTGCTCGCCGCGCTCCGGCGGCGCGTGCTGGCGGCAGCCTGAGGGACGAGGGCTGAACGAACCTCTTGCTCCTCGCGCAATAGGCTGACCCGGGTAGGGACGGACCGCTGGGCCGTCCGCTCACTCGGCGGGCCCAGCGGTCCCGCCCTACCACAAGGTGTCAGTTCAATGCGCGAGGCTCAGTAAGTTCCGCGGACGACAGAAGCCATGAACCCGGCGGGGCCGGGGGAGGAAGGGAAGGCACTCCCCGGCCGCTCCCTCTTCCGCGGCGGGCCTAGACCACGGATTGCACGGATCATCACGGATAGGCTCCGGTCATCCGTGCTCCTTCGCGAAAGCCGTGGTCACTTCCGCTGAATCGAGTTCCGTTGACGGTGGCCGAACGCGCGCGCGCACACATCCCCGGCCGCATTAACCGCGCGCCGCACTGCGCGCCGGCGCGCGGTTTTGGTTGGCGGAGTTGCGGAGCGGGCCGAGTTTGCGGCCACCCCGCATGAGACGCCTCCCCTCCGCCCTGTTGACCCTGTGTTGCTGCGCCGCCGCGCTTGTCGCCGAACAGAGCCGGCCGCGCTACCTCGATCCGGCCGTGCCGCTGGAGGAGCGCGTGGAGGACATCCTCGGGCGGCTCACCCTCGAGGAGAAGCTGGGCTTGGTCCACGCCGACTCGAAGTTCAGCACCGCCGGCGTGCCGCGACTCGGCATCCCCAAGATGTGGATGTCCGACGGTCCGCACGGCGTGCGCGAGGAGATCAGCCGCGACAACTGGCGACCCGCCGGCCGCACCGACGACTTCGCCACGTGGCTCCCTGTCTCGATCGCGCTGGCGGCGACGTGGAATCCCGAACTCGGCGAGGCCTACGGCGGCGTGATCGCCGCGGAGGCGCGTGCCCGCGGAAAGCACCTGATGCTCGGGCCCGGCGTGAACCTCCAACGCACCCCGCTCAACGGCCGCACCTTCGAATACCTCGGCGAGGACCCGTGGCTCGCGGCGCGGATGGGTGTGGGCGTGATCCGCGGGATGCAGGCGGGCGACGTGGCCGCGTGCGTGAAGCATTTCGCCCTCAACAACCAGGAGCACGCCCGCGGCACGATCGACGTGGAGGTCGACGAGCGTACGCTGCGTGAGCTGTACCTCGCGCCGTTCGAGGCGGCGGTGCGCGAGGCCGGCGTGTGGTCGGTGATGGGCGCGTACAACAAGTTCCGCGGGCAGCACTGCTGCCACCACGGCTACCTGCTCAACACCGTGCTCAAGGGCGAGTGGGGGTTCCGCGGGCTCGTCGTCTCCGACTGGGGCGGCACGCATTCCACCGCCGAGGCGGTGCGGGACGGGCTCGATCTCGAGATGGGCACGCGCGGTTCGTATTCGAACTATTATCTTGCCGATCCCTTCCGCCGCGGGATCGAGAGCGGCGAGTTCCCCGTGGCGCTGCTCGACGACAAGGTGCGGCGCAACCTGCGCGTGCTGCTCGCGACCAAGGCGCTCGACGACCGCGCGCCCGGCGCGTTGAACACCCGCGCCCACCAGGCGCTCGCGCGCAAGGTGGCCGAGGAGGGCCTCGTGCTGCTCAAGAATTCCGGCGCGCTCCTGCCCCTCGATCTCGCGCAGATCAGGCGCATCGCCGTGATCGGCGACAACGCCGTGCGCCTCCAGGCCCACGGCGGCCAGAGCTCCGAGATCAAGGCGTTCCACGAGGTTTCGCCGCTCGCCGGCCTCGTGGCCTACATCGACGGCCGGGCCGATGTGAACTTCTCGCTCGGTGTGCTTGCGCCGAAGTACCGCCGGATGGAGGCGTTCGATGTCACCGGCGCCGCCGAATACGCCGCGGCCCCGGACCGGAAACTCGACCCTGCCGAACTGCTCGAGCGCGCCGTCGCCGCGGCGCGGGCGGCGGATGTCGCGATCGTCTTCGCGGGTCTCAACCACGAGCGGCACAACGATACCGAGAGCACCGACCGGCTCTCGCTCGAACTGCCGTACGGCCAACCGGAGCTGATCGCGCGCGTCGCCGCCGCGAACCCGCGCACGATCGTCGTGCTCGTCGCCGGCTCGCCGGTCACGATGGATCCGTGGCTCGATCGGGTGCCCGCGGTCGTGCAGGCGTGGTACGCCGGCATGGAGGGCGGGCACGCCATCGCGGCGGTGCTCTTCGGCGACACGAATCCCTCGGGCCGGCTCCCGTGCACGTTCCCGCGGCGGCTGGAGGACACCGCGCCGCACGCTTCCGGACTCGCGCGTCACTACCCCGGCGAGGCCGGCACGGTGCACTACGACGAGGGCCTGTTTGTCGGTTACCGCTGGAATGACGCCAAGGCCGTCGAGCCGCTCTTCCCGTTCGGCTTCGGACTGAGCTACACCACGTTCGAACTCGGTGGGCTCAAGATCGGCGCCGGCGGCGCGGCGGGCGCGGTGGCGACGGTCGAGTGCGAGGTGACGAACGCCGGCGCACGCGCCGGCGCCGAGGTCGTGCAACTCTACGTCGAGCCCGTGGCGCCCGCGGTCGAGCGTCCGGTGCGCGAGCTCAAGGCTTTCGCGAAGGTCGCGCTTCGACCCGGCGAGCGGCGCACGGTGCGCCTCACGTTGGCGCCGCGCGCGTTCTCGTACTACTCGCCCGAGCGGAAGGCGTGGGTCGCCGACGCCGGCGAGTACCGGATCGTCGTCGGCCGCTCGTCGCGCGATCTGCCGCTGCGCGGCTCCTTCCACCTCATCAACGCCCTCGAAACCCGCTGACGTGCCGCCGCCGAAAGTAGGAGCCTGCTTGCAGGCGATCAGCGCTCGGCGAAACCCGGACACCGGAGTCGCCTGCAAACAGGCGCCTGCGCTCAGACAGCTTTTCCTCCCCATGCACCGTCTCCGTTGCCTCACCACTGCCATGCTCCTTGCCACGGCCTCCCTCTCCGCCGCCGAGCCGGCGCAACTCCGCCTCAACGACCTCGAATACCTGGAGATGCCCGGGCTCAACGTGATGCTCGCGCACGACTACTACCCCGAGGGGCACCAGGGCGGCGTGGGGTTCATCCTCAACGGCCAGCGCCTCGCCACCAACGGCGATCTCCGCCTCGATCGCACCCCCGGCCAGTGGCAGCCCACCCCGGTCGTGGGCAAACGCATGGTCGACCGCGCCACGGGCGAGGTGAGCGTGCACTGCTCGTTCCCCGACGAGTCGAAGAACCGCCAGGGATTCAACCCGATCGAGTACCCGGATCTGAAGTTCGGCTACACCGTGCGCATCCGTCCCGAGGGCACGGCGTTCCGCCTCGTGGTCGACCTCGATGCGCCGCTGCCGGCGGAGTGGATCGGCCGGGTGGGCTTCAACTTCGAGTTCTTC
The DNA here is from genome assembly GCA_023457035.1 of Verrucomicrobiota bacterium. Taxonomy (GTDB): domain Bacteria; phylum Verrucomicrobiota; class Verrucomicrobiia; order Opitutales; family Opitutaceae; genus CAJCBL01. Next base: position 12,778 of record JAEWNN010000016.1, on the reverse strand, counting down.
CCCGGCCTGCTCTTCGGCAGGGCGTTCACCGCCGACAGCGGCTCCGGCCTCTTCCCGCTGCAGCCCAACGGCCCCGGCGTGCTCGATGCCGCAGGCGAATACCAGCAGGCACCGCTCGCCACCGGCCGCACCCTCACCGTCGCCCCCGAGGATGATTCGCTGCGCACCACGATCCGCTGCGACGCCGGCGGCACGCTCGAACTTGTCGACGGCCGCGCGCAGCACAGCAACGGCTGGTTCGTCGTCCGCTCCACCGTCGCCGCCGGGGCGACGACGAGCGCGATCAACTGGCTGGTCACCCCGCACGCGTTGCCGGGCTTCCGGTCGGCCCCGGTCGTGCAGGTTTCGCAGGTCGGCTACCATCCGGCCCAGCCGAAGTGGGCCATCGTCGAACTCGACCGCACGGATACGCGACGCTTCCCCGTCGTGGTCTCGCGCGTGGGGGCCGACGGTTTGCTCGAGCCGGTGCTGGAGGCGAAGGCCGAGGAGTGGGGACGTTTCCTGCGCTTCGACTATCTGCGGCTCGACTTCACCGCGATCACCGCGCCGGGGCTGTACGTGGTGAGCTACGGCGAAGTGCGCACCCACGCCTTCCGCATCGCCGCCGACGTCTACGCCCGCGGCGTATGGCAGCCCACGCTCGAGTACTTCCTGCCGATCCAGATGTGCCACATGCGCATCAACGACCGCTACCGCGTCTGGCACGGCGCCTGCCATCTCGACGACGCCCGCATGGCCCCGGTCGGCTTCACCCATTTCGACGGCTACGCGCAGGGCCCCTCGACGCTCTGCCGGTTCCAGCCCGGCGAACCCGTGCCCGGGCTCAACCACGGCGGCTGGCACGATGCTGGCGACGACGACCTGCGCATCGAGTCGCAGATCGGCACGGTCCATGGGCTGGCGCTCGCGTATGAGGAGTTTCAAGTCGACTACGACGGCACGACGATCGATCCGCTGAACCGCGTGGTCGAGATCCAGCGGCCCGACGGGAAACCCGACGTGCTCCAGCAGATCGAGCACGGGCTGGCCACGGTGCTCGGCGGGCGCCGCGCGCTGGGGCGGTTCTACCGCGGCATCATCGTGCCGACGAAGCGCCAGTACGTGCACCTCGGCGAGTTCTCGATGCAGACGGACAACGCCGTCTTCGACCCGAAGGCCGCACCGGCGCAGCCGCCGGCGATCGACGGCGGCGTGCGCGGCTCGCCGGACGACCGCTGGGTGTTCACCGAGGACAACCCGTTCCGCGAGTTCCAGACCGGCGCGGGCCTTGCCGCGGCGGCGCGCGCGCTGCGCGGATACAACGATCCGCTCGCGGCCGAGTGCCTGGCGTACGCGCGGGAGATCTGGCGCGACACCGACGAGACGAAGGCGCCTCCGGCTCCGTGGATGAAGGGTTTCCCGAGCCCGCGGATCCAGCTCGCGGTGGAGCTGCTGCTCACCACCGGCGAGCGCAGCTATGCCGACTACCTTGTCGCCCAGCGCGAGGCGATCTGCGCGAATATCCGCGGCGACAAGGAGCACCCGCGCCGGCCGCGGCTGGCCTGGCTGGTCGGGCGGGCGTTGGCGGCCATCGGCGACGCGGGGTTCACCCGTGCCGTGACCGAGGCGGTCCATGCCTTCCGCGCGCAGCAGGCGGAACTGGAGAAACGCACGCCGTACGGCGTGCCCTACGAGCCCGACATCTGGGGCGCGGGCTGGCAGATCCAGCATTTCGGGGTGGAGCAGTACTATCTGCATCGGGCGTGGCCGGAGCTCTTCCCGCGCGAACCGATGCTGCATGCGCTCAACTTCATCCTCGGCTGCCATCCCGGGCCGAACACCGCGTCGTTCGTCTCCGGCGTGGGTGCGAAGTCGGTGACGCAGGCCTACGGCTTCAACCGGGCGGACCGGGCGCATCTGCCCGGCGGCAGCGTCTCGGGTACGGCGCTCATCCGGCCCGATTTTCCGGAGTTGCTCGAATGGCCGTATCTCTGGCAGCAGACCGAGTACGTGCTCGGCGGCGGCACCACCGACTACCTGTTCCTGGTGCTGGCGGCCGACCGGCTGCTCAACTCCCCTCTCCGATGAATCTGTCCGTGACGATCCTTGGCGGCCTCGTGCTCGCCACCTGCGTGGCGCACGTCGCCGTGAAAGCCGCCGAGCCCGCGGCCGGCACCGAAGCGTGGTCCCCGACCACCTGGCACGGCGAGCGCGCCTACGAACTGGTCACCGCCCGATGGCGGGCGGTGGTCTCGGTGGAGCGGGGGCGCCTGGTGCACTTCGGCCCCGCCGCGGCGGGGGCCTGCAACCTCATGCTGGAGACGGCGACCCGCGAGGACCGGATGGGCTGGAGCGGTCACCGCGTCTGGCTGGGGCCCCAGTCGCTCTGGGTCTGGCCACCGCCGGCGGCGTGGGAGTTCTCCGCCGCCGAGAGCGTGAAGCTTTCCGGCGATCGGTTGGAGTTGCTCGTGCCCGACGCCGGCGACGGCTACCCGCGCCTGGCCCGCATCTACGAGCCGGCCGGCGAGCGCCTGGCCTGCCGCGTCGCCGTGGCCGCGGGCGGCACACGCGCCGTGCAGGTGATCCAGATCTTGCAGACGCCGCCCGAGACGAAGGTTGAGCTGCGCACGGCGCCGAGCGCGAAGTGGCCGCGCGGGTACTTCCGCGTGGGCGGGGCGGTCGGGCCGAACCTGCAGCCCGACCTGCCGTTGCCCGCCGGGGTCGAGGAGGTGGCGGGCGGGGTGGTGGTGTCGATCGCCGACAAGTCCGACAAGCTCGCCTTCCCGCCGCAGACGCTGGTGGCGCGAGTCGGCGGATACCGGCTGGCGCTGGAGTGCGGCGAGAGCCGCGGGCCGGTGGAGGCCGCGCCCGACGACGGCTTCTACACCCAGGTCTACATCGGCGAGCCGCGGGCGCCGGTGGTGGAGATCGAGCAGTTCTCGCCGCAGTGGCGGGCGGGGGCGGCGGGCGAGTTCTCGATGTATCTGTCGCTCACGGACGCACCGTGAGCCGGCCCCGGGCGCGACCGTGCGGCGGTCCCGGTTCGGTCGGCGGTTGCATTGACTTTTCGGAGGCGGAGGGACCACGCTGGGGCTGTTCCCACCTGCCCCAAATACCCTCATCAAACCCTCCATCCGATGAAACTTCGTCGTTGGCTGCTCCTGCCGGTCCTGGTTCTTGCGTCGCTTCCGATCCTTGCCGCCGATCCGGTGGCACCCGCGCCACCCGCGCCACCCGCGGCGGCCGAGGCGGCCGAGGAACCGACGCCGCACCAGAAGCTCTACTACTTCGAGCATCGCCTGCTGCCGAAGTGGGCGCACCGGACGCAGGGCGCGTTCTACGACGATTTACAGGCGGGCCGGGTCGATCGGCTGCAGGAGGCGGCGCGCGAGATTGTCGGGCCGGAGTTTGCGGCGGCACTCGCGGTCGAGGTAGTGGAGGCGCCGGCCGGGGTGCTGGTGACCTTCGCCGCGCCCGCGGAGCGCGGCGACTGCTACTTCGCGTTCATCGCGAAGGTGGGCGAGGGTTATCGCTTCTTCACCTACGAGAAGGCGATGAGCATCACCGGTCAGGACATCGAGGCCTGCATCGCCGAGTGGGGCGAGGACGGCGGACACCGGAATTTCGGGTTCCGCGACGACACGGCGCGGGGGACGTTCCTGACGGCGGTCGCGGGTCTGCTGGTCGATACGACGATCGCACCCAACGCGGTGACCCGGCCCAGCGCCGTTCCGGCGGAGTGACGGTCCGGCGCGGGACGATTCCGGAATTGCCGTGGGCGGGAACGTCGCCGTTGTAGTGGTGGCATGGCCCATATCGCCTACCCCGATGCCTCCCGTGCCGTCGCCCCGAAGGGGCCCGGGATCAAGCTCACCGCCCGGATCGTCGAGTGGGACCAGACCCGGGGCCGCGGGACGCTCTCGTTCGAGAAACATCGGATCCCGCTCCAGCGCGACGATTTCGTGGTGGAGCACAAGCGGCCCGAGGTGGGCGATGTGGTCGAGTTCCGGCTGGGCCGCGACGAGGCGGGGCGGATCACGGCCCAGGAGGTCGAACACCACAACGACGGCGGGCGCATCCGCTTCTGGCATCTGCTCGAGTTGCTGGTCCTGCTGGCGGCGCCGGGCTATGCGCTCTTCCGGCTGGCGGGGCGCAACGATTGGCGGCTGGTCGTCGGCTGCGTCCTGGGCCTCTCGGTGATCGGCTTCCTCGTGTATTGGCTCGACAAGCTCCGGGCGCGCCACGGCCAGTGGCGGGTGGCGGAGAGTTCGCTGCACCTGGTGGCGCTGCTCGGGGGCTGGCCCGGCGCGTTCCTCGCGCAACGGCATTTCCGGCACAAGACCGGCAAGCTGCGCTTCCAGCTCGTGTTCTGGCTGATCATCACGCTGCACCAGTTCCTCGCGTTCGACTACCTGCAGGACTGGACGGCGTTGCGGGCCGCCAACCAGGCGTTCAAGCAGGCCACGATGCGCGCACCGAAGTGAGGCGGATCGCTCGCGCCGGGGGGGGCGCACCCTGTCGGGTGCCGGGGAGCGGGATCGGATCCGGCGGCCCGGGCTGAAGCGCCGGGCCACGCGCAGGCGGAAAGCTGTCGCCGGTGGAGAAAAGAAAACGGCCGCGCTGGTGGCGCGGCCGTCGGAATGGTCGAGGAGGCAGGCAACGCCTGCCGCCTCAGGAAACGGCGTTCGCGCCGTTTCCTCTTCAGTGCGCCTTCGGGCAGGCGGCGATCGACTTGAAGAAGTCGTTGCCCTTGTCGTCGACGAGGATGAAGGCGGGGAAGTCCTCGACCTCGATCTTGTAGACGGCCTCCATGCCAAGTTCCGGATACTCGATGAGCTCCATCTTCTTGATGTTCTCCTGGGCGAGGATGGCGGCGGGGCCGCCGATCGAACCGAGGTAGAAGCCGCCGTGCTTCTTGCAGGCGTCGGTGACCTGCTGGGAGCGGTTGCCCTTGGCGAGCATGATGAGCGAGCCGCCGTTCGACTGCAGGAGGTCGACGTAGCTGTCCATGCGGCCGGCGGTGGTGGGGCCGAAGGAGCCGGAGGGCAGGCCCTTCGGGGTCTTGGCCGGGCCGGCGTAGTACACCGGGTGGTCCTTGAGATACTGCGGGAGGCCGAGGCCGGCATCGAGGCGCTCCTTGAACTTCGCGTGGGCGATGTCGCGGGCGACGATGATGGTGCCGGTGAGGGCGAGCTCGGTGGTGATCGGGTACTTCGTGAGCTCGGCGAGGATGTCCTTCATCGGGCGGTTGAGGTCGATCTTCACGCCGCGCGATTTGTAGACGCCGCGGTACTTCTCGGGGATGAGGCGGGTGGGGTTGGTCTCCATCTGCTCGACCCAGAGGCCGTCGCGGTCGATGCGGGCCTTGATGTTGCGATCGGCCGAGCAGGACACGCCGATGCCGACGGGGCAGGAGGCGCCGTGGCGGGGCAGGCGGACGACGCGCACGTCGAGGGCGAAGTACTTGCCGCCGAACTGGGCGCCGATGCCGGTCTGCTGGGCGAGCTTGAGGAACTTGGCCTCGAGTTCGAGGTCGCGGAAGGCGCGGCCGCCCTTGTTGCCGGAGGTGGGCAGGGCGTCGTAGTATTTCGTGGACGCGAGCTTCACCGTCTTGAGGTTCATTTCCGCGGAGGTGCCGCCGATGACAATGGCGAGGTGGTAGGGCGGGCAGGCGGCGGTGCCGAGGTAGACCATCTTCTCGAGCACGAACTTCTCGAGGCTGGCGGGATTGAGGAGGGCCTTGGTCTCCTGGAAGAGGTAGGTCTTGTTGGCGGAGCCGCCGCCCTTGGCGACGAAGAGGAAGTCGTAGTGGTCGCCCTTGCCGGCGTAGAGGTCGATCTGGGCGGGGAGGTTGTTCCCGCTGTTGACCTCCTCGTACATGGTCAACGGCACGGTCTGGGAGTAGCGGAGGTTCTCCTCGGTGTAGGTCTTCCAGATGCCCTTGGAGAGGTGGAGGGTGTCGTCGACGCCGGTCCAGACCTGCTGGCCCTTCTTGGCGACGACGGTGGCGGTGCCGGTGTCCTGGCAGAAGGGCAGCAGGCCCTTCGCGGAGACTTCGGCGTTGCGCAGCATGGCGAGGGCGACGCCGCGGTCGTTGGGCGAGGCCTCGGGGTCGGCGAGGATGGCGGCGACCTGCTCGAGGTGCGCGGGGCGGAGCATGAAGGAGCAGTCCTTCATCGCCTGGTTGGCGAGGATCTCGAGGGCCTCGGGTTTGACGACCAGCATGTCCTGGTCGCCGAACTTCTCGACCTTCACGAGGTCGGCGGGCGCGTCGACTTTGCGGTACTGGGTCGTGTCGGGCCCGAGGGGGAACATTTCCTGGTATTCGAAGGAGGGAGTGCTCATGTGGAATAGGAGTACGGGAAAAGGACTGAGGAAGAAAGGGCGGGGAGAGTGAAGGGGGAAAACGGGAAAGCGGGAAGCCGGAAGAGGGCGGAGCTTAGGGGGAAAACGCGCTCCGGAAAGCCCGGGCCCGGGAAAGTGCCGGCCGGCGGCGCGCCCGAAGAGGCGAATGAGGACATCCGCCCACAGCATACTTGCCTCCGCGGGGCGACCTCGCGACTGTTGGCACCCCTCACCCCCTACCACGTTCGATCCCGCGCATGCAGCTCCCGGCCTTCGATTGGATCTTTTTCGACTGCTTCAACACGCTGATCGACGACTTCGATGCGGCGGGCGAGGAGGGCAGCCTGCTGAGCGTGCCGCAGCTGGCGGTCGAATCGGGCTTCTTCCCGGGACTGGCGGAGTTCCGGGCGGCGTACGCGAAGGTGCGTTCGCAGACGCTGCGGCTGGGACGGGAGACGGTGCTGATGGACCGGTTACGCCAGACCCTGGAGGAGTCGCCGGTCAAGCGTTCCCGCGAGGAGTGCGCCGCCGAGGCGGCGCGGTTGCTGGCCATCTGGGAGGTCGAGTACGGGGCCCTCCTGCGGCCGACGCCCGGGGTGGAGGAGATGCTGCGGCATTGGTACGCCCGGCGGACGCTCGCCGTGGTGACGAACTCCCTGGTGCCGGGCATGCCGCAGCGGCAGCTGGAGCGGTTCGGGCTGAGCCGCTATTTCCGCTTCGTGCTCGACAGCGCGACCCACGGTTTCAAGAAGCCCAACCCGCTGCTCGGCATGGAGGCGCTGTCGATGGCGGGGCTGGGCCCGTGCGACGGCCCCCAGGTGCTCGCCGTGGGCGACCGGCACGACGTCGACATCGTCTCCGCCCTCGATCTGGGGATGCATGTGCTGCATTTCAACCGGGGCCGCATCCGGCCGGGCGTGCCTCCCACCCCCGAGGGGACGCCGGCGATCCACGACTGGAGCGAGTTTCGGTGAGTCCGGTGCGCTCCCGCCGGGGCCGCGCGGCCGACTCCGCGGCGCCGCTCCGCACCGCGGAGTCGGTGCAGACCGCCCTCGGCGCGCTCGCCGAGCCGGCGCGGGTGCCGGACCTGCAACGTTTCTTCAAGACGGGGCGGGGTGAATACGCGGAGGGCGACCGTTTCCGCGGGTTGCGGGTGCCGCAGGTCCGGGCCGTCGTGCGGCGCGCCGCCGCCCTGTCGCTCCCCGAGAGCGAGGCGCTGCTCGCCTCGCCGTGGCATGAGGACCGGCTGGCGGCATTGCTCATCGTCGCCCGCCAGTGCGAGCGGGCCGCCGCGCCCGACCGCCGGCTCCGTTTCCGGCTCTACCTGCGTGCCGCGCGCGCCGGCCGGATCAACAACTGGGATCTGGTCGACGTGACGGCCGGCCGCGTAGTCGGAGCGTGGTTGCGAGGGCGCCCCGAATGCGGCCGCACGCTCGACCGGCTCGCGCGCTCGCGATCGTTGTGGGAGCGCCGTATCGCGATGCTGGCGGCCGGTCACCTCATCTGGCACGGCGAGTTCGCCGACGCCCTGCGGCTGGCCGCCCGGCTGCGCGACGACCCACACGACCTCATGCACAAGGCGGTGGGCTGGATGTTGCGCGAGATCGGGAAACGCGATCGCGCGGTGCTCGACGGTTTCCTTGCGGAGCACGCGGCGCGGATGCCGCGTACGATGCTGCGCTACGCGATCGAGAAACATGCGCCGGCGGAACGGCGGCGCTGGTTGGCGGCGGGACGGTGAGCGGCGGCATGCTTTCGCAGACACGGAGGCCTGCGAAAGCGGGGGCATGAAAAGCCCGCCGGAGCGGTGGCTCGCGGCGGGCGGGGGAGGCGATGGCGGCGCGTCAGTTGCGCATGTGGAACGGCAGGTCGCTTTCGTCGGCGGCCGACTGGGTCTGGGGTTTGACGTCGATCCTGAAGGGGACGGAGATACGCATGTTCACCGGCTGGCCGGACTTGCTGATCGCCGGGCCAAACTTCCACTGCTTGACGGCCTTCAGGCAGGGCTCGGTGAGGGCCGGGTTGTCGGACTTGTCGACCCGGACGTCGCGGATGGTGCCCTGCTTGGTGACGACGACCGAGATGACGACCTCGCCCTTGATCTCGCCCAGGTTGCCGGGGATGCTCGGGGCGGCGGTCTGGAGGATTTTCGGCGCGCTCTTCACCTCGCTCGGCTTGGCGATGCGGTCGACATGGAGCATCTCGGCGTGGAGGCGGAGGGTGTGGTTGTTGGTGATCTCGCCGGCGAGCTTGATCGGCTCGTGGTTGGGCAATGTGAACTCGAAGGACGCCTGGCCGGGCTGGAGTTCGGGGCGGACGATCGGGGTGACGCCAAGGTACTCGCCGTTCATGCGGACGGCGGCCCCGGAGGGGTTGCTGGAGAGCGAGACGCCACCGAGGATGAAGGTGCTGTTCACATCGACGATGTCCTTGCCGGCGATGGACGCGTGTTCGGTGGTCGGCACCAGCCCTTGGCGGGTGAACTTGATCACGTACTCGCCGGGCAGGAGCTGGTCGACGCTGCCGGGGGTGCGGCCGGTGCGGATGGGCTGGTCGTCGGTCTTGTCGGCGGGGAAGACCGCGAACTCGGCGTCGGCCGGCTCGGAGCGGAGCATGAGTGTGCCGTAGACCCGCTGGAGGGTGACGCTGCCGAGGTCGAGGGTTTGTGCGCCCTTGACCTCGACGAGCTGCTCGACGGTGTCGTAGCCCGGCAGGGAGATGGACACCTTGCGCAGGCCGGGGGCGACATTGGTGATGGTGGCCGGAGTGATCTGCGGCGTGTCGCCGTCGATGGTGACTTCGGCGCCGACCGGGTCGGAGGTGATGGAGATGACGCCGGGGGCGCGGGCGAGGGCATCCTGCGCGGCCTTGGCGGCGGCGAGGGCATCGGCCTGCTTGCGGGCGTTTTCGGCGGCGATCTGAGCCTGCTTCTCGGCCTCGGCCTTGAGGCGGGCGGCTTCGGCTTGGGCTTTCTTGAGCTCCTCCTGGCGGGCGGCTTCGCGTTTCGCGGCCTCCTCGGCCTCGGCCTTGGCCTTGGCCTCCATCGCGGCCCTTTCCTTGGCCGCGGCCTTGCTCTGCTGCATGAAAAGGAAGCCGCCAATACCGACCACGGCGACGATTGCCGCAATGGCGATGAGCGCCACGGGGGACTTCTTTTTGGCGACGAACTCCGTGGTGGTCGGTTTCGGGGCGGCGGCCTTCGGAGCGGCCGCGGCGGGAGCCGGCTTTGGCGTATCCGCGGGTTTGGTGGGTTGCGGGGCGGGAGTCTTGGCGGCCGGGGCGGGAGTGGGCTTGGGCGCTTCCGCGGGTTTCACCGGCTGCGGTGTCGGGGCCTTGGTGGCGGGAGCGGGAGCCGGGGCCGGGAGCTTGGCGGCGGGCTGCGTGGGCTTGGCCGGGGTGGCGGGCTTGAGCGGCTGCGGGATCGGCGCCTTGGCGGGCTGCGGGGCGGGAATGGGAGCCTTGGCGGCGGGGGCCGGCTGCGCCGGTTTGGCGGGGACGGGGGTGGGGGCCGGTTGCGCCGGGCGCGGGACCGGGGTCGGCGCCTTGAGGGCGGGTTTGGGCGCGGGAATCGGGGTGGGGATCGGCGCGGGTTTGGGCGCGATCACCGGGGCGGGAATCACGGGCTTGGGCGCCGGGGCGGGGGCCGGTGCGGCAACCGCCTTGGCGCCGGCCGGCAGGGCGATCTTGAACTCGGCGGCGTTGGCGGCATGCCAGACGGGCCGCCAGGCATTGCCGCCCTTGGCGTTGACCGCGGCGCGGTGCAGCAAACCGAACGTTGCCGGGGCAAGCTGGCCGGGGACGATGTCGCCGCTGACGTGGAGCCCGAGTTCGCTGAGGGCGGTCTCGGGGTCGGGCTGCCAATTGGTGGTGCCGATCGCGGCGGCGAGGTGATTGACGAGCCAGTTCTGCGTGCCGGTGAGACCGGCGCAGGCCAACGCGGGCTTCTCCCCGTGGGAGGGGAGCGCGGCGAGCGCGCTGGTGAGCATTGGGGCGAGGGCGCCGGCGACCCGCGGGGCGGCGTCGGTGAAGTCGAAGAGGTCGCCGTAGAACAGGCGGGCGGCGGCGAGCTGGTACTTGAGGTTGAGCTCGGCGCGGATGGTCTCCCAGACGTCGGTCAGCTTGACCTCGCAGGGCACGACGGCTTCGACGCCGTTGGCGGTGACGAGGAAAAGGTGGGAGCGATCGAGGCCGAGCTCCCAGAGGGCGACGGCGTTCTGGCCGGTGACGCGCAGCAGACGGGTGATCGCGCCGATGTGATCGAGCACGCCGGGCCCGACGGGGCTTGCGGTGAGTTTGCAGCGCTCGGTGCCGGTCAGGAGCTTGTCCAGCCCCTCCTTCGGGGCGACGGCGAGCAGCCAGCGGTTCTCGCCCGCGACCTCGACCGGGGCGCCCTTGCCGGCGGAGCAGCCGGCGACGACGAGATCGCCCGAGAAACCATGCGGGAGGCTGCCGGCGACCGCGCCGAGGGTGGCGTTGGCGCCGACCGCGCGTACTTGTTCTTCGGAAACGAGGTGCCAGGAGGAGGCGGGCACGAAGCCGCCGACCCCGGCGGTCCAGCCGGCGGTCTGCCAATCCGCGGAGGCCTCGTTGAGCAGCAGCTCGAGGATCGCCTTGTTGTCCAGCGCGGCGTTGCGCGACAGACCGATCGCTCCGGCTTCGACGCGGACCACCTGGAGCGTGTTCGACGTCAGCTCGACGAGATGGTTGGAGGGGGAATCACCTCCGGCGGAGGATGCGGAAGAACTTGGATTCATGACGTTTGAAGTCGGAAAAACTGGGGGGGCTTGAAGGGGTAGGCGGGCGGTCCGCGCGCGACAATCTTATACAGCACACGGTTTTAAATTCTAGGTCAATGACCTGTTAAAATTTCGTCACGGTCGAGCGAAAGGACGGGGCGGCCGGGGACGGTTTGGCGGGTGGTTCTCCTGCGGGTGTCAGCTGCGTGGAGACGGGCTGAGGGGTTTCACCGCCTTCACCGGCCATTTGGAGACGGTGAGGCCCTTGGCGCCGCGGCTGGAGATGGCGAGGGTGGAGGCGTCGAACTCGAAGTCGCGCACGCGGGCGTGGCTGCGGCCGTCGAGGGCGATGTGGAGCTTGGTGGGCATCTCGGCGGGCGAGCGGGCGACGTGGAGCCAGACGATCTTGGAGCCCTCGGAGGCGGTGAGCGGGTAGAGTTTGTCGCGGGTGAAGCCGCCGAGTTGGAAGCGCTTGATGAAGGCCTTGCCGCTGTCCTTGTCCTGGTAGACGAGGGTGTAGACGGTGGTGTCGGCCTCCTTCGGGACGACGGCGACGTGGATGATGTCGCGGCCCATGAAGAGCTTCTCGGCCACGCGGGAGACCTTGAGCGTGCCGTCGGCCATGATGCAGAGCACATCGTCGAGCACGGAGCAGTCGGCGACATAGTCGTGCTGCCGCCAGTTCAGGCCGATGAAGCCGTGCTCGCGGTCGACGTAGAGGCGCTGGTTGGCGGAGACGACGGCGTGGACGCTGATCTGCTCGATCTCGTCGTAGGTGGTGCGGCGCTTGACGCCCTTGCCGTACTTCTCGGCGAGGCGCTCGAACCAGGCGATGGCGTAGTCGACGAGATGGGCGAGGTGGTGCCGGGCCTGCTTGAGATCGGCCTCGATCTTCTTGATCTGCTCGTCGGCCTGGAAGCGGTTGTACTTCGAGATGCGCTTGATGCGGATCTCGGTGAGGCGGGCGAGATCGTCGTCGGTGACGGGGCGGCGGAGCTGCTTGAGGAAGGGCTTCAACCCCTCGCGGATCTCGCCGAGCACGTTCTCCCAAGTCTCCGATTTCTCGATCCGGCGGTAGATGCGCTCCTCGATGAAGATGCGCTCGAGCGAGTCCCAGTGCCACTGCTGCTCGAGCTCGCCGAGCTGGATCTCCAGCTCCAGGCGGAGGAGGGCGAGGGTCTTGTCGACGGAGCGACGGAGGATCTCGGAGACGCCGAGGAAGGCGGGGCGGTCCTGCGTGCCCCGGCCGGCGGCGGGCACGGTGTCGATCACGCACGCGGCGGGCGAGAGCGAGACCTGGCAGTCGGTGAAGACGTAGAGCTGTTGGATGAGCTGTTCGGCGTCGGCGCCCTGCGGGAGGTGGACGAGGATCTCGACCTTCTCGGCGGTGTTGTCGTCGATGTGGCGGATCTTGATCTTGCCCTTGGCGTTGGCGGCGAGGATGGAGTCGATGAGCGACTCGGTGGTGGTGCCAAAGGGCAGCTCGGTGATGGCGAGCAGGTACTTCGAGCGCGTCTCGATCTTGGCGCGGATCTTCACCTTCCCGCCGCGCTCGCCGTCGTTGTACTCGGAGAAGTCGGCGATGCCGCCGGTGGGGAAGTCGGGGAAGATGCGGAAGCGTTTCCCTTGCAAATGGTTCACCGCGGCGCGGCAAAGATCGTTAAAATTGTGCGGGAGGATCCGCGTCGAGAGTCCGACGGCGATGCCCTCCGCGCCCT
>JAEWNN010000015.1 GCA_023457035.1 Verrucomicrobiota bacterium | reverse complement strand
CCCCCTCCGTTTCCCCGTCCCCCCATGACTGATCACCGGCCATTGATGATGCGTGCCAACCGGGCCCTCGGCTCGAGTCTGGTCGATCACAACCTGATCACGATCGAGGCGCTGGACGCCGCCAACGAGCGGTTGCTCGAACTCACCGCCGACGAGAAGAACGAGAGCGTCTCGCTCCTGCACATCCTCGTCTACGAGCAGCAGGCGCTCACCGAGGAGCAGGTCCTCGCCTACCAGGTGGAGGAGATGGGGCTCGGGATGGTGGATCTGAGCGGCTACGACCAGCCCTACGACCTGCGCAAGAAGCTCGACGCCGGCGCCTGCCAGGCGACGTGGACGGTGCCGTTCGACGTCGAGGAGGGGATCCATTTCCTGGTCACGGCCTACTATCTCAGCCCCGCCGTGCGCTCCTACTGGGAACGCCAGCTGGAGACGCCGATCCTCTGGTTCATCACCAGCATGGAGAACATCGGCGACTTCCTCCGCAAACTTCAGATCGAGCGCGACAACGAAGGCAGCGGACTGCGCGCCAACTGACCCCACCATGCCGCTCGGACGCCTCCAGACCCTGCTCATCGACAAGCTCGAGGAGATGAACCGCCTCACCGCGGAGCAGCGTGCCGCCATCGTCGCCACGCCGCAGGACCTGCCCGGCGAGGCGCTCGACCAGATGCTCCAGAAGGAGTACCGGCTCACGCCCTTCCAGATCCTGCTGGGCAAGTCCAAGGCCTACGGCATCGCCCCGTTCCTGGTTTCCCGCTACAAGATCAACAACGGCACCTTCGAGCGGCTCGACCGCGCCTTCTGCCAGCAGAACGTCGTGCTGCCGGTCGGCCAGATCGGCGACACGATCATCGTCGCCCTCGCCAACCCCTTCGAGCTGAGCGTCACCGCCAAGATCGGCGAGGTCACCGGCAAGCGCGTCGTGCGCCTGCTCAGCATCGAGAAGGACATCCGCGACAAACTCGCCGCCGACGCCAACCGCGAGAGCCAGCAGTTCGACGACGTGGTCGGCAAGATCGGCGTCGAGTTCAAGGAGGTGGAGCGGGAGCTCGAGGGCGAGGAGAGCACCTCCGAGGAATCCGCCCCGATCATCCTCCTGGCCAACCGGATCATCGAGGACGCCTACCTGTCCGGGGCCAGCGACATCCACGTCGAGCCGTGGGAGAAGGAAGTCGTCGTGCGCTACCGCATCGACGGCAACTGCCAGGAGAAGCTGCGCCTGCCCTCCAAGGTCGGTCCGGCGCTCGTCGCCCGCCTGAAGATCATGTGCAACCTCGACATCGCCGAGCGCCGGTTGCCGCAGGACGGACGTATCATTTTTAAAAACTACACCCGCAAGAACGTCGACATCGACCTGCGCGTCTCCACCGCCCCGCTCAACCACGGCGAAGGCGTCGTCATGCGTATCCTCGACAAGCAGAAGTCGACGCTGCCGTTGCCGATGCTCGGCTTCTCCGAGGAGAATCTCGCCAAGTACCGCGACGTGATCCGCCAGCCGTACGGCATGATCCTGCACTGCGGCCCCACCGGCTCGGGCAAGTCGATGACGCTCTACTCGGCGCTCAACGAGATCAACAGCCCGGAGCTGGTCATCCGCACCGCGGAGGACCCGATCGAATACACGCTGGCGGGCATCAACCAGATGCAGATGCACCGGCAGATCGGCCTGACCTTCGCCGCCGCGCTGCGCGCCTTCCTCCGCCAGGACCCCGACATCGTGCTCGTCGGCGAAATCCGCGACAAGGAGACGGCGGACATCGCCGTCGAGGCCGCGCTCACCGGTCACCTGCTGCTCTCCACCCTCCACACCAACGACGCGCCGAGCACGATCGCCCGCCTCACGGACATGGGCATCGAGCCGTTCATGATCTCGTCGTCGTTGTTGTGCGTGTGCGCCCAGCGCCTCATGCGCCGCGTCTGCAAGATCTGCAAGATGCCCCACGAGCCGGTCGGCCGGGAGAAGGAGTTGCTCGAGAATGCGATCGGCTGGAGCGGCCCGATCTTCCGCGCCAATCCGCGCGGCTGCCCGAAGTGCGGCGGCACCGGCTACAAGGGCCGCGTCGGCATCCACGAGCTCATGGTCGTGTCCGAGGAGCTCATCGAGGGCATCAACAAGGGCCTCGAGACCGCCGAGCTCAAGAAGATCGCCATGCGCAACGGCATGAAGACCCTGCACCAGGACTCCATGCTCAAGGTGAAGGAGGGGCTCACCACGATGGAGGAGTCCCTCGGTACCGTGCCGCCGGATCTCTGAGCCTGGATACGCCGGTCCGGACAGGGCCGGAGGCGGTGCCGCGCCGAGGCTGTGCACCGGGAAGTGGTGGTGGCGTGCCCCACGGAGCCGGGTTGGCGACCGGAAAGGGGGGGCTTGGCGGCCCGATCTCCACCGCTCCGCCGGGTCCAACCGCTTCGTTGGGTCCGAACCCCGCGGGCGGGGGCGCCCGTGGCGACGGCATGACGGCGCCCGCGGGGACGGACCTCCCGGAGTGAGTGAACTATGGTGACGGTGCCGCGGCCGCGTCCTCCCGGCCGAGCAGGGCCGGCAGTCGCTGCGCGGCGTCGCACAGCTTGGCGAACAGCCGGCCGGTGTCGGCGCCGCGTGCCTCCTGCCGCAGCGAGAGCAGCGCCGCCTTCAGGATGAAGCTGTTGTCGAGGACGAGCGTTGGCACCTCGCCCGTGCTGTCGCGCACGGCCCGGACGCGTTCTTCGATGAGTGGCGCCAACCAGGCCGCTTCGGTGCCGGCCGTCACGCGGCCGAAGGTCTCGAGCGCCTCCTCCCGGCGGCCGTCGGCCAGCAGCCGTTCGCCGGCGAGGAAGACCACGAGCGGGTTGTCCGGCCAGATGCGCACGGCTTCGCCGAGCTCGCGGTCCATCTGGCGCCAGTCCTTCTCGGCGGCGTGGCAGTAGGCGAGGGTGGCATGGATGGCGGCGAGCAGCTGGCGGCCGGACTCGGTGTCGCCGGAGATCTTGGACGCCTCGCGGCCGGCCAGCGCGGTGAAGCCGAGACGGCTGAAGACGAAGGCGCGAGCGAGCGGGACCAGCGCGGCATGGCTCGCCGGTTCGAATTTCGCGGCGTCGCACCGCTCGAGCTCGACGAGCGCGAAGCCGCTCTTGCCCAACACCGCATGGGCCAGGGCGAGCCCGAGGGCGAACTCCGGCGGCTCGGCGCGGTTGAACGAGTCGATGCGCTCGGCCGCGCGGAGCCAGTCGGCCCGGGTGAGCGCGGGTTGCGTGGTGGTCGATGGCTCGCCGGGACGGACATCGGCCAGCGCGGCGGCGAGTTCGGCGGCCTCGCGCACCAGTGGCGGGAGACTCTCGAGGTCGGTTTCGGCGGCATGGCGTGCCGCCGCGGCGAGCACGTCGAGCAGCTTCGGCACGGCGTGGGAACGGGCCGCGCGATAGGCGCGGACCTTCAGCCCGCCCATCAAATCGGAGAGGTCATGGCGCTCGGTCGCCAGCCGATGAATGCGCCGAATCTCGCTGGCGACCGGCTCGGCCGTGGCGCGCGCGGCGGCCACCGCCGGATCGGCCGGGTTCTCGGTCTCGAGGTCCTGGAGCGCGGTGTAGGCGCGGGCGGCGCGTTTGGCGGGTTTGGCGATCGCGGCCGCCTCGTCGGCTGTCGGGTCGGAGGGGAGAGCGGCGCGCAGGGTCGAGATCTCGGCGGCGAGCCCGGTGGCTTCCTCGGCGGGTGGGCGCCGGCTGCAACCGAAGATCAGGACGAGGGGGAGGAGCAGGAGAGCGAAGGGAAGGGGGCGGAGCATGGGGCGGGAAGAGGAGTAACCGGTGGTCGGTGACACGGTCGAGGTCCGATTTGGGCGGAGCGGCGTCCCGGCCCGGGAGGAGGAGTGCTTCCGGCGGGCCGGACCTGTGCTTGCCGGGAGCGGCGTGGACCCGGAGGATCGGGGCGTGTCGATTGTTCTGCCCAGCGAAGAGCGCATGAAGAGGAGCCGCGCGTGATGCGCTCCGGGTACGATCGCCCGATCGGGCCGTGGCCGCGGCGTGAGCAGCCGCCGGAGGCGATCCGTCTGATCGCGCCGGAGGAGCTGCGCGATTGGATCGTGCACGAGGACGAGCGTCTGCTGGTGCTGAACAAACCGGGCGATGTCGTTTGCCATCCCTCGAAGGCCGGCCCGTGGTCGAGCCTGGTCGGCGCGGCGCGGGAGTATCTCGGGGGCGGGGCGATGCATCTGGTCTTCCGGCTCGACCGCGAAACCAGCGGCGTGGTGCTCATCGCCAAGGACGAACGCACCGCGCAACGGCTGCAGCGGGCGGTGGCGAAGCGTCGCTACGCCAAGGCCTATCTCGCGATCCTCGTCGGCGAACTCGCCGCCGAGACGCTCGTGGATCAACCGCTCGGCCCGGACTTCAGCGGGCCCGTGACGGCGAAGACCGGCGTGGTGTCGGCCGGTGAGGGCAAGCCGGCGGTGACGCGTTTCGCGCCGCTCGCGGTCGGCGGCGGGTTCACGCTGGCGCGGGTCGCGACCGAGACCGGGCGCAAGCACCAGATCCGCGCCCATGCGCAGTGGCTTGGGTACCCGCTCGTGGGCGACAAGATCTACGGACCCGACCAGCGGCTCTACCTCGAGTTCATCGAGACCGGCTGGTCGTCCGCGCTCGAGGCACGGCTGTTGTTACGGCGGCAAGCGCTGCACTGCGCGGAGATCGACCTCACGCCGGCTGGCGAGCCGCAGGTGTTCCGAGCTGCGCTGCCGGAGGATCTCGCGGTCTTCGCGGTGCAGCGGATGGGCGCGGCGGCGCGCCCGGTGGTGGCGGCGTTGCAGGCGAACGGATGACCGGCCGGATTCGACTGTGGGCGCCGCGCGGGTCGGTGTGCTCGAACGGCGCCGGGCCCGGTCGCCTCGCGAGTTGCCAAGCTCGGGGTTTGCCCCGCTAATCCGCCGCCGTGAGCCAAGTGAAGACCAAGCGCGCCAAGACCGGCGCCACGAAACCGAAGCGCGCGCGAAAAGCGGACCTGCGCTGCGTCGTGATCGGTGGCCCGAACGGTGCCGGCAAGACCACCTTCGCCCGCGAGTTCCTGCCGAAGGAGGCGCGCATCGAGCGTTTCGTGAATGCCGACCTCATCGCCGCCGGCATCTCGCCCTTCAACCCCGAGTTGGCGTCGCTGTCGGCCGGGCGGCTCTTTCTGGCCGAGATCGACCGACTGATCGAGGCGCGGGAGAGTTTCGCGTTCGAGAGCACGCTCAGTGGGCTGCGGCAGGCCGAGCGGTTGCGCCGGATGAAACGGGCGGGGTACTCGATCGAGATCGTCTTTCTGCGGCTGCCCTCGGCGGAGATGGCTGTGGCGCGGGTGGCCGCGCGCGTCCGACAGGGCGGGCACAACGTTCCGGCGGAGTCGATCCGGCGGCGTTTTCACCGTGGCTGGGCCAATTTCCGCACCACGTACAGGATGCTTGCGGATGCCTGGGCGGTTTATGACAATTCCTCCGGTCAGCCTGAATTGATCGACAGCAACGCATGAGAACCTCCACCCGTCCCACCGCGAAAGCCGCCCAACTGCCGCTCCACCTCGCGGCCGCCCGCGCCCTGCGCCGCGCGGCCCGCACCGCCCGCGAGACCAGCCGCCGCACCGGCACGCCGCTGATCACTTGGCACGACGGCAAGATCGTCCGCGCGCGGGCCTGATTGCGGCGCGGTAGTTTCGTGGACGACGCGACGGTTGGGCGGCCGCGACAGAATAGTACCGGAAAACTCAGCGGCGCTTTTCTCGGGCGCACTCGGGTTCGTTCCGAGCCATGAGCTGGTTGGAATACTCGCCGAGGAGGTTCCCGGAGTCGGTGAGCTTGAAGTAGAACCGGCCTTGGACTTTCTCGGATGACTTTCGGGGCATGGGGTTTTTGGGGTAGAAGTTATTTCTCGCCGCAAAGCTGCGCCAACAGGGCGGAGGCGGGGGGATCGCGCGGGTCCTGGGGGACGAGTTCGCCGCGGAAGGCCTTGGCGAGGAGCGCGGGGGCGAGGCGGTCGACCTGTGCGCGGGCCGTTTCGAACCGCGCCTCCAGCCGGTCCGCCACCGCGAACATCGCCTCCACCCGCCGCACGATCTCCTCCTGCTCGGGCAGGGGCGGAACGGGAACCTGTAGCGGCAAGATATCCGGATTGTTGATCTGGGGAACGCTTGAACCATCCGCCATTTGGCCGAGATCAATCGTGAGAAACCACAGCCAGAAATACCGCCCATCGCATCCTGTAGGCGTGAGCGCCATCAGGTTCATGTCGATGCAGCTCGGTTTGGGCAGGAAGCGTTTCTTGTTGGTCGAGATCGCCCCACCTCTCTTGGGAAAGACTATCGTTCCGCTTGGGAAGCGTCGCATCCGAAGTTCTTGGGCCGAAGCTTCAGAGAGATATGACCGGCTGGTGATCATCTCTTTCTCGTTCCCCGGGAGATTCATGTCGCTGACTTTGAACCAAGCGATGTCTCCTTGCTCTTGGCATGCAGCGATAACCTTGGCGGAACTCTGCCCGCTCCCGATCTTCGCGAGTTCCTCGACGCTCCGCCAGTTCCAGCCATCCGGCAGGTCCTCCGCGTTCTCCGCGGCTCCGCGTGAGTCACTGTCTTCTCCGGAATCATTCGCACGCGGAGACGCGGAGGGCGCGGAGACGGAGCGGCCGTACGGTGCTGGATCTTCGGCGACGGCGAGGGCGGGCGACTCGGCGGCGAAGGGATAGACGGTGGCGGCGCGCTGGGCGCGCCAGTCGGCGGTGAGGCGGCCGGAACAGGCGGCGGCGAGGACGGCTTGGCGGAAACGTTTCAGGAGCGAGGGGACTTGCGCGAGGCGTTGCCGACTGGCCTCCACCTTGCCCAGCAACTCCTCCAGCTTCGCCACGATCCGCCGTTGCTCCGCCAGCGGAGGAATTGGCGTTGCCAATTCCTTAAGGAAACTGGCTGGCACTCGAGCCTGGCCGGCCGAGCCCGTGAAGCTGTCCTTCGCGGCGGAGCGAATGCTCGGCTGAGCGAGGAAACGGTAGAGGAAAAGCGGATCGACGGCGCCGCGTGAACGCATGACGACGAGTTCGGTGGTGCCGCAGCCCAGTCCGTTCTTGAGGCCGGAGGCGACTGCGCCCTTCCCGTTTTCCATGCATGGCGTGATCTTGGCGAAGAGCACATCGCCGTCGGCAAAATGCGTGTATCCTTTGCGGACCGAGCCCAGTGGCCGCGTCTGGCTGACGTCGAGAACCGGGCTGGTCTCGCTCACCGCCGGCATCGGGATGAACGACACCGGAGTGTCGTCGGCGAGCGTGGCGGGATGCTTGGGATTGAACTCCACGAGCGCGTCGAGCGGCGCGCTGGTCCAGCCTTCCGGCAGGTCCTCCGCGTTCTCCGCGTCTCCGCGTGAGCCTCTGTCTTTTCCGGAATTGTTCGCACGCGGAGGCGCGGAGTGCGCGGAGGCGGAAGATTGGGGCGCTCCGCGTTCTCTGCGACTCCGCGTGAGATTTTCGTCTTTGCGGTCCGGGGCGGGCGTCGCGCCGCGCGGGCGCGCGGGACGCTGAGGCGTGGGGTTCGCGGACTTCATTTCCCGGCGGCCTCTTCGGTGTCGAGCAGGGCGACGAGGGACTGGAGATCGGCCACGACGGCGGCCAGCTCGGCGGCGGCGGCGGTGGCGAGTTCCTGCGGCTCGGGGAGGTCGTCACCGTCCTCCAAGGACTCGTCCTTGAGCCAGGTGACGTCGAGCTTGTAGCCGCGTTCCTTGATCTCGCTGAGCGAGAAGCGGCGGAAGCGCTCGGCGGGGGTGCGGCGGGAGAGGCCGTTGGGGTCGCGGCCGTAGCACTGCTCGAATTCGGCGAAGTGGGCGGGGGTGAGCGGGCGGTCCTTCTTGGTGATGCCGGGCACGTTGGAGCGGGCGTCGAAGATCCACACGTGGTCGGTGGGGCGGCCTTTCTGGAAGAAGATGACGTTGGCCTTCACGCCCTGGCTGTACGGGGTGAAGGTGCCGCGGGGGAGGCGGAGGATGGTGTGCAGGGCGCAGTCCTGCATCAGGAGTTCGAAGACTTCGCCGGCCTTGCCCTCGAAGAGGCAGTTGTCGGGCAGGACCATGGCGGCGCGGCCGCCGGGCTTGAGGGTGGAGAGGACGTGCTGGACGAAGTTGAGCTGCTTGTTGCTCGTCTCGATGGTGAAGTCGTCGCGGTCGGGGGCCTGGTTGGCGCCCTTGGTGCCGAAGGGCGGGTTGGTGAGGACGACGTCGAAACGCTCGCCGCGGTCGGGCTCGTAGATGGTATCGCCGAGGTGGATGGCGGGCTCCACGCCGTGGAGGAAGAGGTTCATGAGCGCGAGGCGGCGCGGGCGGGCGACGAGGTCCTGGCCGTGGTAGGTCTTCTTCTGGATGCGGGCGGCGTCGGCGCGGTCGAATTTGCCGCCGGACTCGGCGACGAGCCACTCGTAGGCGCAGACGAGGAAGCCGCCGGTGCCGCAGGCGGGGTCGCAGAGGGTGAAGCCGGGCTGGCCGCGCGGGTCGGGCCGCATGACGCGCACGATGG
>JAEWNN010000014.1 GCA_023457035.1 Verrucomicrobiota bacterium | reverse complement strand
CGGTTCCGCGAACTCTGCAACGAGATCGAGGAGATCGCCCGCAGCTACCTCGGCGCCGGCGTCTCCGCGGCGTTTCTCGGGCAGATCTGCGCCGAGCTCAGCGACGAGCTCGTCCACCGCCTGCTCGGGCTCGCCGCGCAGGAGATGGCCGAGGCCGGCACGCCGCTGCCCGACTGCCGCTGGGCCTGGCTCTCCGTCGGCAGCGACGGCCGCCGCGAACAGATCCTGCGCACCGACATGGACAACGCCCTCGTATTCGCCTCGGCCGGTTCCCCCGAGGCCGACGAAGCCGCACGCACCCGTTTCCTCGAACTCGCCGCCCGGGTGATCGAGCGGCTCGTCGCCTGCGGCTACGCCCGTTGCCAGGGCGGCGTGATGGCCGCCAACCGCACCTGGTGCCGGTCCGACGCCGAGTGGCTCGCCGAGATCGACCGCGTGCCGGCGAGCTCCGACAGCCAGGCGCTCCTGCGCGCCATCGTGCTCTACGACCTGCGGTTCGTCTCCGGCGACCGGGCGCTCTGCGAGCCGCTGCGCGAGCGCATCTTCGCCTCCGTCGCCGCCAGCGAGTCGCTCCAGGGCCGCCTCGCCGAGCAGGTCGTCGACACCCCGCCACCGCTCAACTTCTTCGGCAAGTTCGTGGTCGAGACGCGCGGCAGCGGCGCGGGCGAGTTCGACATCAAGGGCCGCGCCATGGCCCCGCTGCGCGACGCCGCCCGCCTGCTCACCCTGCGCCACCGACTCAGCCGCCGCTACTCCACCTTCGGGCGCTGGGACGAGATCCGCCGCAACGTCGCCCAACACCAGGAACTGGCGACACTGGCCCGCGACGGCTACGACCTCCTGCTGCGCCTGCGCAACCTCAACGGCCTGCGCCGCGGCGACTCCGGCCGCTTCATCGCCCCCGCCGACCTCACCAAGCTCGAGCGCGCCCAGCTCGCCAACGTCTTCGACGTCGTGCGCATGGTGCAGGACGCCGTGCGCAGCGACTTCCACATTCCCTCCCGCCTGTGAGCTTCTGGCCGTTCTCCCGCCCGCGCGACCCGCTCGCGGCCGCCTACCGCGCCGCCACGCCGCGCCGCATCCCCGGCCGGCGCCCGTGGAGCGAGCTGCGCTTCCTCGTGCTCGACGCCGAGACCACCGGGTTCACGATCGGCCGCGACCGCCTGCTCTCCCTCGCCACCATGCCCGTGCGCGGCGGCGACCTGCGGCTCGGAGAGGCCTCGGCCTGGGTCGTGCGCCAGTCCACCGCCACCGTCAATGCCGCCACCGCCGTCCACGGCATCCTGCCCGTCGATACCGCCGGCGGCGAGGCCGAGCGCGACGTGCTCGCCGCGCTGCTGCCGCAGCTGCACGGCGCGGTCGTGGTGGGCCACCACATCGGGTTCGACTGCGCCATGCTCGACGAGGCGCTGCGCCGGCACTTCGGCACCGGCCTGCGCAACCCGCGCCTCGACACCGCCCAACTGGCGATGCAGACGATCGACGCCTTCGGCAAGACCGCCTACCCCGGCCAGCGCCCGCCCACGCTCGAGGAGCTGTGCGCGCACTGCGACATCCCTCCGCTGGACCGCCACACCGCCGCCGGCGACACGTTCACCACCGCCGAGCTCTTCCTCTTCCTCTGCGCCCGCCTGCGCCGCCGCCTCGGCCGGCCGCTGCTCGCGCGCGACCTGCCCCTCGCCACCGGCTGACCCGGCGCTCCCGCCCCCGCGCACCGCGACACCCCGAGTGTGGTGCACGCAAAGTGGGCCTCCCTGGGTAGGGACGGCGCTCCGCGCCGTCCGCGGGCGCCGGCGGAGCGGCATCCCTACCATGGCAAGACCGGATGCCCCATGCGGATTGGGACCCGTTCCGGGGGACCAAAGTTTGTGGTTGGCCCGACGCGCCGCGCCCGGGAAGTTGTCCCGCTCATGGCCACGACGTCCGACCGCACCCACCGACGCGCAGTTTTCCCAAGGGAGCGTCGCGCGATGGAGGTGCGCGCATGAGGATCAACAAGTTTCTCGCCGCCTGCGGGCTCGGCTCGCGCCGCGCGGTGGAGGACATCGTCCTCGCCGGCCGCGTGCAGGTCGACGGCGCGACGATCACCGACCTCTCCCAACAGGTGGATACAGAGTCCGTCGTCGAGGTCGACGGCCGGCGCGTCTTCTCGGCCGAGGGCGGGCGCGTGGTGCTCCTGCACAAGCCCGTCAACGTGATGACCACGCGCCGCGACCCGGAGGGCCGCCGCACCATCTACGACCTGCTGCCGGCGGAGTGCCAGCGCCTCGCCTACGCCGGCCGGCTCGATTTCGCGTCGCGCGGCCTGGTCGTGCTCACCGACGACGGCGAACTGCTCTTCCGGCTCACCCATCCGCGGTGGGAGCACCCGAAGCGGTATGTGGTGGAGCTCGACGCTCCGCTGTCGCCGCAGGATCTCGCCCGCGTGCGCGAGGGCCGGATCGAACTGCCCGACGAGCTGCCGCTCAAACCCGTCGCCGCGGCGCAACAGGGGCGGACCGTGACGCTGGAGCTGCGCGAGGGCCGCAACCGCCAGATCCGCCGGATGATGGCGGAGCTCGGGCGCACGGTCGTGGACCTGTGCCGCGTGAGCGTGGGGCGCTGGACCCTCGAGGGACTGGCCCCGGGGAAATGGCGCGAACTCGGCGCCGCCGAGATCGATCCCATGCGCGTGGCGCTCGACCTGCCGCCCCGCGGCGGCACCGGTCGGCCGGCCGCGGCGATGCCGCCGCCGCGCGGAC
>JAEWNN010000013.1 GCA_023457035.1 Verrucomicrobiota bacterium | reverse complement strand
TGGCAGCCCCCGGTTGTCGTGTCGATCCCCTCGTAGTAGTCACCACTACGACGGCGGCTTACGAACCGCGCTTCGGATTGGTCACCATCACGATCTGTCTACGAGGCACCCGGTCGGTCGCTTACGGTGGTTCAGTCTAGACTCCTGGATGAAGAGATAGAGAAATCCGAGTTATGCGATCTGAGGCCTACTCTCTCGATACAACACGCTGCGAATCATAAATGGGATTCTGCCCTCTCCAGAGCGATGGGCGCAAAGTGTGAATGTTTCGGTGACACTCTTGCGATGCAGACCCGGACTACTACGCGAGATTGATGGGCTCCACGCTGAGAACGACGAACTGCTCAAACGCGAAACGCCCTAAATCGATCGAGCAGAGCTGGATTACGCCGGCGTCTGCGCGGCGAAACACAAGAAATGTGTTTCGCCCGGACGTACTCAGCCCCCCGAGCGCTTCCACCGCTCCCCGTCATCCGGGTCGGGCTGGGAAGGATCAACACCGGCGTCCTTGAACAAACATTTGCGGACCCGAGCGTCGTGCATCTGCACGACGTCCAGCGCGGAGCGAGCATCCGCCCGCTCCCGAGGCACCAGGCTGGTGAGCAAAAGCGCCAGCCGATCCCGGACCTCCGGAGCGATCCGGCCATGATGATCGAGCAGAAGCTCGTCGCGGCCATTCTCCTGCCCGGCGGCGATGCGCTCCAGCGCCTCGTGAAGCCGCGTGGACGGCCACGACTGCCACGCTGGCGCGGCCTCGGCCAACCGGTCCTGGAGCGCCTGAATCTGGGCCTCCTTCTCCCGCAGCTGGGCATCCTTCTGCGCCACCACAGCCTCCAAAGGATGCGGGGTGGGGGGCGGGACAGACGACAGCCATTTCTTTTCTTCGCGAGCGAGAAAAGCTTCGGCAGCCGCCTCGTTCTGATCGAAGCTCAAATCGACATAGCGATCCAGCGCCGCCTTGTACGTCTGCGCCAAAGAAAGAAATTCTTTGCCCGCGACCACGCCGGGGTCCCGCGGATCACAAGACTCGACCACCCGCTCGGCGGAGCCGGTGCCGCCGACCAGCCGCCAGCGACCGCTGCAATGCTTCTCGAAGAAATTCCCGAAGCGCGGCGGTGGCTCACCGCCCCGCATCACCGTGCGCAGAGCGTCGACCCACTCGGTGATCTGCACCTTCGTGGCCAACCCCGTATTGCGCCGCTCGACCTTCTTCTCTTTCTCCAGCTGAACGTTCTTTTCCAGCAACGCTTCCCGCTCCGCGTCCTTCTTGGCGAAGACCTCGTGGTACAGCTCCTCGACCTGCGCCTCGATGGACTTGCGCACCGATGCACAATCAGAAGCCCACTCGGAGGCCCACTGAGCGTGCCCCTCGTCGTAGCACCGCTTCAACTCCGGACCACCGGAAGAAAAAACCTTCGCCCAATACTGGTCGACCCAACGGGACAAGGTCACGTCCCAGCACTCGCCAAGGTTTTTGCTTTTCCGATGCGCCAAGGCGATATCGAGCACATCCCAGTCACGGACCAACGTACCGGTCTCCTCGAAAAGATGGATCTTCGGGTCGTGGCCGGCCTCCCGGTGGCGAAACATCGCCACACCGGAGCGGCCAAGGGAATTGAGCGTGAGCCGCTCACGGCTCAACTCCTTGCCCTTCGACGTCCGGCCGAAAAGTCCGAGACGTGGACGCTGCGGATCCGTGATATCCACGTCCCTGAAATACAGGTGGCAGTGCAAACAGCCCTGCTCCAGGTGCCAGACGCAGAATTCCACTTCGAGCCCTTTCGCCCCGCCGAACGCGGTTGCCTTCCGGAACTTCTCACGGACTTCTTTCGAAAGAAAAGCAAGATACTCGCGGAACTGCGCGGGCGTCATCGCTCCGCTTTTCACCGCTTCGATCACCGCCTTGGAATCGCCGGGCGACATCGTCAACAGAGCCTTGCCAAAACCCGGCCACGTCCGCTTGAGGTTCTGACGGGCCTTCCCGTTCTTCACCTCACCGGTCCGGGCACGCAGGTAGAAATTGATCTGGTTCAGCAACCGCAGCCGCCGGGCCGCCGTCGCCTCATCGAGGACTTTCGGTTCGTCCCTTTTCGCTTTCGGCCGAAAGCCGACGCTCACCGGAATGATCGCCCCACACCCGGGCATGCGCTCGCCACCGGCGAGCTTCACCAGCTCGTCAAAGTCGACGATGCCAACCTTCAGCCGGGAGATCAGATCCTCACGGGACGCCTTCTCCGGCTCAAGGCCGACCGAACGAAAGATAGCTTTCTTTTCCCGCTGGGTCGCACCGTCCAGCTTGTTCACCATCTTCCGAAGGTAATGATCCTCGGAAGAAAGATTGGCATCACGGCCACTGGGGGTACGCCCACCGGGATTGAAGCTGAAGCTCACCGGTTACCCCCGATCTCATGGAAAGAGTCTCCGGCAGCCCCGGCTAGGCCTTGGGCTGCCTGGAGGGTGTGCATCATCAGCCGGAGATACATCTCCGGAGTCCGAAATTGGGAAAAGTGAACCTGATTCTGCACCCCCAGTCTATGAGCGGAAAGTGGGTAGGTGAGTAGGGCGATTTTCAGGAAAAACCTCGTCGTCCGAATTCTGGGTCCGCCGGTCAACAATAGGACCGCCGGACCCCACCGGCGCACCCAACTGCACATCCGTTTGGCGCCTCATCGTGTGGTAGCACGGCTACCACAACTCACCGGCACCCCGGTACGGCTGGAGGCCGACCGGGTTCTGGGGGCCGGAAACCGGCCCTCCCGACAAGGTGTGGAGGCAACCTTCCACACCGCCCCGGCACACCCACCGGAAGAACCGGTTTTTGGTGCCGTTTTGAAAGTGACTTACAAAAGTCACTCCGACCCGATTTTGAGACCAAAATCAGGGGGGACAATGCCCCAAAAATTGAGCAAAAACAGCGAAAAATCGCCGTTTGTCCCCCCGTTTTCGGCACACTCCGCCGGACGACCGGCTTGCAGGTGCCTCTACGATAACGACTACCGTCGTTCCGCCACCCCCGTCTTCCCTAGGGACTCCGGGTGCCATTGCCCCCCTGTAGGGCAGGGGGGACAATACCCGCCAAGCCCTCCAGTTGTCCCCCCTATTACAATCGGGGGGGGACAACTGGTCGCCGCGGAGCGGCTTGGCTTGGTCGAAAAAATTGCGTAAGTGCAATTTGTTCCGACGTGATTTTCGTGCCGAAAATCACCCCCGCAAGCGGGGGTTCCGGGTCCCGGAAGCGGGACCTTGGCTCGGCCTCTCCCCAAGGGGTCGGCACTCGCGGTCGGACGGGCATGCGCCCGCCTCCTCCTGGGGAGCTTCGGGAGAACCCCGGCTCCCTGGTCCGGCTCACTAAGGGGGCCGGAATTATGTTGAGTCGGTGACTCACATTATCGTCTGTCGGTCCCCGGCCTAGCGATGCCGGTGCGAGCTGCTCTGGACAACGGTCAGATCTACCATTTCGGCTCCGACGATGTCTTCGACTACTTCGCCGACATATGGATCTCCACCAACGAGCATTACCGAGAAGTCGACGCCAAAAGACATGCAGCGATCCCCGACCGTCTCAAGGAGTTCGTCGGCACGATCCCAGCCGACCATAACGGCGCCCGCATATACGACCTCAAAAACCTGCAAGAGAGGACAGCCGGGGGCAGCACCCAGCGATCTTCGCCGCCTCCCCAAGTGCAACAGGAGGCGGACAACCGGATGAAACAACCTCCAGTTGCTACAGTTACGCACCTAGTTGTTCCACGTACCCAGATTTCGCTCTGGGATACTTGTAACAACTAGGGCAGTAGTTGTAACAACTACCTCGGACCGCAATTGTCCGCCCCCCCGGATTACACTCGGTGCCTTGAGCATCCGCCCCTCGCGACCCACTTCATGAGCGATCCCTCCGACACCCCGCTCGGCCAGCGGCTAGCCCCTGTGCTCTCCGGGGGCTTCTTCCGTCCCTTGGCAAGACCGTCGGCGCCTCTGTACATCGATTGTGCTGCGCGTCTGATCGAAGCGGCAGATGAGGGCGGCCAAGTTGAACACGATGAAGCGCGAGCATTGATCCGGGAGGTTCTCACAGAGCATCCTGCCATACCATTGGATGAGGATGAAGGCGGGCAGTTGACCGATGTAACTCAACGCGCCGGTCAGTTCTTCAACAAATTGCTGGAGGCTCACTGGATTCAGGACCGTAGGATCAGCCTGGATGAGCGTTTCGTACTGATCGCGCCTCGGTTGCGGATGCTGCTGCGGTTGCTGGAAGATTTGGCTGAAGACCGCCCGGCAGAACTGAAGGACTTTGCAGCAACGTTGCGGTCCCTCTGCGACGACTTGCTTCGCCCGGACGTCTTTAATCCCAGCAAGCTCACGCCCGATGAAATGCGCCAGAAGGTGAAGGATCTGTTGGATCGGGCTGGCAGGGCAATCGAACAGATGCATGCCGTGGAAACACTGGTTGCCCAGCATGAGGCGGCACAGCGGGAAAGCACCACAGCCCAGGAGACCCTCAACCGCTTCCTCGTCGATTTTCACGCCGGCGAACACATGGTCTGCTACGATGCGCTCCAGAGTGCCGGGTTGCTCCCCAAGCTGCATCAGGCACGCAACATCACAGAAGACGCACTCTCGGATCCGTTCATCAAGCAGCGACTCTCCGAAGGAATTAAGCAGCACCACGCCGGCATCAGCGACTCGGCCGCATTTGATGAAGCCGAACGGATGTTGTCCCGCCTTGCCGCCCAGCTGGGGGCCATCCCGAACAAGCAGAAGCTGATCGACGGCCGGATGGCCGACTTCAGCAAACTCTCGGCAGCGCGGTACCGCTACCAAACCGAAATGCGCGGTCGGCGGCCCGAACAGGTGAAGATCTATCTCGCCGATGCGGCTCAAGCACACGCCGGCAATTCCTTCGCCGCCCTCGCCCGCGAACCGGGGATGTCGCTGCTATCCACAGAGGTGGAGGTGTACTTTGGCGAAAACTCGCTAGCCCGTTCGCGGCAGCCACGCCCGACGGTCGACCTCTCCGTTCGTCTTCAGCTCGATCCAGGGGACACGGAGGAGGCGATGGACGAGATTCGAGGACGGAACCTCTACGTGCTCAGTCCGCAGAGAGCGGCACGATTCATCGATGAACACCTTCCGGAAAAGGGATCCGTTCTCTCGTCCGAACAGATCAATCTCGTCGTTGAAGACGACCTTCTCGATCTGCTGGCGGTCCTCAATTTCGACAACGGGCCGGCACCGGGCTCACGTCGCTCCATCCGCTGGAAAATCAGAACCAAGCGTGAAGACTGCGGAACGGAGCCCCACCAGATCCCCCTCGATCCGCAGGGGGATCGGACCGTTGAGCGATTCCATCTCGAACGCATTTCCTGAACATGCCCCTCCCTTGGCCCTCCTTCTGGCAACACGTCCGCGAGGATGATCGCGCCGCCCTTTCCGATATCCTCACGGAGCTGCTCGCGTCGTGTGCTCTGATTGGAGAGACCGGACGCGACCGAGAGCTCTACCTTCTCGCTCGCCAATACCAGAAGGAGATCGAGGAGTACTTCGCGCCACTCCACTTGGTCCTCGTCCCCGACCCGGATCGTCCCATCCTTCAGCTGCGGCCGGTCCCGGGTGATTGCGGCCTAGTGGTCCGCTTCAACAAAGCCGAAACGCTCGTAGTGCTGGTGCTTTGGCGCATCTACCATGATGCCAGGATGGAGCAGTCCGTCGCCGCCGTGGTCATCACCGCCAACGATCTTTGGGCGCGGCTCAAACTCTACTTCGAACGAATCGAGCCGCCGACTGAGGGACTCATGCGGGAGATTCTGACGAAACTCCGCAGCCGTCGATTGATCCGCTGTCAGCGCCAAGAGGACGGAGCACGCTTCGGTGAAATGCAGATCGAGATCCTTCCCACCCTACCCCGGGTCATTCCGTTCGAGAACGAGGCAGAGTGGGAACGCCAATGCGGCCAATACGCACAGACTCCAGCCGGTGCGAATCCCGCTGCCGTTGAGACCAACGCCGCACCAGAGACGCCATGAGCCAACGTATTTCCCTCACCCGCCTCGTCGCCCTAAACTGGTACGGCTTCCGCCAGATTTTCGACGTCGACGACAACATCCTAATCTCCGGGTCATTCGGGACCGGCAAGTCCGCCATCCTCGACATGATCCAGTACGTCATGTTGGGCGAAGGGTGGAAAGCCAACCGTGCAGCAGCCGGCAACGCCCGCGGTCGCGACCTCGTCGGTTACTGCTTGGGGGACACCAACCAGAAGAAAAGCTCTGGAGAGCGCCACTTCCTGCGCGACAGCGGTGTTTCGGTGATCGCTCTGGAATTCACTCGTCCAGCCAACCGCGGCCAGGAGGCCAAACGAGAAACTTGGGGCATCCGGCTAGAGTATTCGAGTCCTCAATCTGATCCCAAGCGCACGTATTTCGGTATCCCCGCCCGGCTAGAGTACTCCGATCTGACCACCGGGGACCAGATGATCGACGACGACCGGTTCCGCACCTGGATCCGGCGGGAGTTCGGCAACGACTGTCTCTTCTCTCGGCAGCAGGACTACCTCTCCGAGATGGCCACGCATCAACACCTCTATTTTGACCGAGAGGCGTTCCGACGGACATTCCCCAAAGCCATGGCCTTCGAGCCAGAGGAGAATGTGGAGAAGTTCATCCGTGACTTCATCCTCGAAGAGAACCCTCTCGATGTACGCGATGTCCGGGCAGCACTGGCCGCCTACGAGGAGACCCGGCAGCGCCTTCTCAAGCAGGAGAACGAGGTCGATTTCCTGCGGCGGATCTGCGCCAGCCATACGACGTACCAGGAGGAGAGACGCCGTGCGGCGATCTTCCAACACACCTGCACATTGATCGAGCTGCTCCAGCACGAGAAACAACGCGAAACCCAAGCGGAAAAGCTTCGGCGCTGTCAGGCGGAACGCGCCCAACAACACAGCGAGCTCGAAGAGAAACTGAGGGAAGTCAGTCAGCTCCACCAAAGGATCCAGGAGATGACGCTCAAGGTCAGCGAGGATCCACAAGAGATCGAGCTGAGGAAGCTTCACGCTGAGGAGACGAAACAACGAGCGGAACTTGCTGCGTTACGCAGCACCCAAGCCTCCGTCCGCCAGCAACTAGCCACCCGGCATCAGCAGTGGGTCCAATGGTTGCGCCACGGCGAATCGATTCCCCTCGCCGGCCTCTCCGGAGCGATCGGACTCGATGAGTCGCTGCTCAGATCCCTTGGATCAGGACCAGAGGCAAGTCGGGGACAGGCCATGCAAGCCTTGGCCGAGCGTTTCCAGATTATCTGGGAAGACGTGAGCGCATTGCTGGCTCCTTTTCGGGAACGAAAAAACCAACTCGAAAAGCGGATCCAACAGCTAAACACCGACCAGCAGAGCTTGGATCAGGATCGGACGCCCGGATCGTTCCCCCAATTCCACGCCGCCCGCGAGAGACTCGGGAACCGAGTCGAACAGCTTGCGCGCCTGATTGAGGTGAAACCAGAGGCCGAGAAGTGGTGGCCGGCCATCGAGCTAGCCCTGGGGGCCAATCGATGGGCCATGGTAGTTGGCAATGACCAAGACTACCAGGACGCGCTGGAGATTCTTCGGCAGGTCGCTCCGGGTCGTGGAGAAGGCGAGTCGCTACTCCACCCCGGTGAATCCCAAGGGCTTCACTCACCCACCCTCGCCGGATCGCTCTGGGAGAAGGTCGAGGTGAATCATCCGATTGCCCGACGCTTCGTGGAATCCCTGTTGGGCAACATCGTCGGAGTAAATACCGTCGACGAACTCGAATCCACCGAAGCCGCAAAGGCCATCACACCCGATGGCTTCTCAAAATCCGTCCCCATCCGCCGACGATTGAAAGGCAGCACCAATGTCGCCCTAACTTTGGGCAAGAGCGGCCTGGAGCGAATGCGCAAACAGGTACGCGAGGCGCAGGACCAAACCGCAAAGGAGCTGAGCGAAGCCAAACGGACACTTGAAGATGTCGGGAGCTGGCTCGCGCAGGGGAAACAAAATGGCCTCGGCAATGGGGCACTTCAGGAGCCCCTCACCGGGCTCTCCGAGATCCCGCAACGAGACGACGCCCTGAAGTCCCTCGCCTCAACGATTGCGTTTCTCTCCACCCCGGAGCGAGAGGCCCGGCTCAAGCAACTGGAAGAATGGAGCAACGAGCGGACAAAGATCCAAGAGCGGATCGGCGTTCTCAAGAATGCCGAAGCAACGTACGAGAATACCATCGCGCCTATTCAGGAGGCACTCAATCGCGCCGAGAAACTGTTCAAGAACACAACGATCAAAGCCCAAGAGGAGCGAGCCAAGCTCGGTGCCGACTTCGCTGGAGTCCTCGATAGCGAGTTGAACGCCAGGCGCGATGAGCTGCGGGCTGAGTTTCCGGATTGGCAGGAATGCTTGAAGGGAACGATGAGCAGAGTCCAAACCGCTGACGCTGAGGCACTCAAAGCCAAAGCCGAACGGAACCGTGAACGCAGCGAGCTCGCCTCCTGCCGCAATGAAAACGGACAACTGCGCCATCCCGAATACCAGCACGATTTTCCTCCGGATGAAGAGGACAACACCCCGTGGGCTAAGCGGCTGGCGGATCTCGAAACCGTGGAACTTGCCAAGTCGCGACAGTTGGCCGAAGACCGTCGGCACGAATGGGAGCGGCGGCTGGAGGATAGTGTCCTCAAGGAGTTGAAACAGCGCACAGACGAGGCTGAGCGCACGATCAAAGGCCTCGCCAGCCACCTCACCAAACCGGTTGGAAAATCGCGCTATCGAATCACGTTCCGTCGCGACACTGCCGGCTACGGTGCCGCTTGGCGGCTGCTCGAAACCGGTTTTTCCGAGAGCGACCCCCTCATCAACGCCATCGCGGAAGAGGAACTCCAGCAGGCCAAAGCGGAGATGATGAAGGCCATCAACGAATCCGGGGAAGGGAACGAACAGGCCCGGCGGCTTCTGGACTACCGCAACTACCACCACTACGACATCGTAGTCGTGCCTGCCGATAAGCCGGAGGCGCAGCCGATTTCGCTAGGGAGAAGCGGGCGCAACTTGAGCGGAGGCGAAAACCAAGCGCCCTTCTTCATCTCGATGCTTGCCGCATTCCGCCGGGTTTACGACCGGGGAAACAGGCAATCGCTCCACTCTCAGCAGCTCGGACTTGTCGTCATGGACGAAGCGTTCTCGAAGCTGTCCGGCGACGGCATCGAAGACTGCCTCTCCCTTGCGAACAGTTTCCAGTTGCAGCTGGTGATGGCGTTCCCGCCAGAGCGACTCGGCGTGATGGTTTCACACGCCCAAACCGTTGTCGTCTGTCGGAAACATGTGGAGCACAAGGGCGAATACATCAGCCGAATCGACAATATCCCAGTGATCATGCGCATGGCCGACGCGATGGAGGCACTATCCTGAGATGGCCGATCTCCAACGAATCCCCCTGGCCCGCGAACTCTTCGCCCAATGGACCCGAGCTCGGGGTGAGAAGGTCGGCACATCGTCGCGCCCGTTCTCCCGTAACTGGGAGAAACTACTGTCCGACGCTAGTCTGCATAGCGGATCGGACATCGATGAAGCATCACGTGATGCGTGCGCGCTGGCGCAAGAAGGCTGGATCAGCATCACCACTGATCGTTACCACCGCCACCGGATCAACCGGATCGCCATCCCCCTCGAACAAGAACCTCTGTGGATGGAAGCATTCGGTTTCGTTCAAGAGCCAGTACGAGACGATGAAAGAAGACGCCTTCAGGACTGGGAGCCGGAACTCCGATTCTGCGCATCCGCCAGACTTGCCGTCTCTTTCGCCGAACTGATGCAGATCGACACCTTCCTTAAGGAAGGAGGCCGAACCCGACTGTTGGTGCCGATCAAAGAAAGATCGCTCGATATTTTCGGCGACGAGAAGCGACTAGATGAACTGTACCGGGGATCATCGCTCTTCGACCAGAATCGCCTGACCCTGGGGAGTCTTCGCTGTTTCATCGTACCCGAACCATTACCTTGGGTCCGCGGCCCCAAAGTAGACAACCCCTTGATCGTCCTCGAGAACGTGGCGACATGGGACTCATACCGACGGTGGAATGAGAAGACCCGGGAGTTCGGTGCAGTCGTCTACGGAGGCGGTGATCGGTTCAGGGAGGGAGTGCTCTACCTCTCCACTATTTTCGCCGAAATAGGTAGTCCAAGGCCCATCTACTACTTCGGTGATCTCGACGCCGCTGGTCTTCGCATCCCTCGGTTGGCCTCAGAACGCGCTACAGCAGCAGGCCTGCCCGCGGTAATCCCTCACCTCTGGAGCTACCAACAGCTTTTCAAACACGACACCCTCACAGATTCCGAAGAAGCAGATATCGTCGAAATGTCCGATCCCGATTGCCGATGGCTGGGCGATCTCGCGCCCCAAGCCAAAGCCCTGATCCAATCCGGGCATCGGATAGCACAGGAGCACGTCGGATGGGAGCTCCTATGCCGGGTGGCGACTTAGGCCCGCAACATATTCGTATCGTTGCTCTCAATCCTGTGCATCGCACAAGCTGGCCAACTGTGCCTTGAGCAACACGGCATCGATCCAAAACGTCTCATCGAGCCCGACCTCATCTGGCAGCATGCAATAGAAACGGCCATACTCATAGCCGAAGAGAACATCGACTTCCTCGATTGGGTCGCCCAAGTAGAGTTTGCTTGGCATGAGGATCACGGACGAGTCGAGATCCAGAGCGTAATGACGGTACACCAGCTGCCGCAGCTCCGCCAGCACCACGCCACCGAGATCGGTGTCCTCATCATGAATTCGATGGGCAGCCGCGAGAAAGCTCTCCGTGGCGATGACGGTCATCGGCCCGCAGCCGGGCTCGACCACCAGAGGGGCTTCCTTGCGATTCGCGCTCTTCGAGATCAGCGCGAACACCTCGCGGTAGCGAGCATCATCGGTCCAGATCCACTGCATGTTCGGCCTCGGCATTTTAGGCGGCATTTGCGAAGAGTTCCGACGCATTGCCGACGAGCGCAGCGACGTCGGAGAACAGGAAAAGGCGGATGTGTGCGTCTTTGATTGATGCGTACGCCAGCCCAGCCCAGACGCGATCATAGGTACGGACATCCGCAAGCGCAGCATACGCCCCGACCTGGACCAGATCCTTGACCAGCGGTGTCTCAGGCAGATGGCTCACGACTTTGAGCTCCAACACCCCCTCGGGTGTCGGACCGCCGTGCAGGCGCAGGTCGCAAACCCCGCCGGGAATGCCGTTCCAACGGGACAACGGCTGCTCGGCCTCAATGCGTTTGACGCCCAACTCACGCAGTTTCGTCCGCAAAGCGGACATCCACGGGAGATAGCGTTTCTCCATGGCGGAGAGCGGACCGGTGTCGCCCATGCGTTGGAGCAGCTCGTGGAGGCGGCAACCGTCGAGAAAGGCGGAGGAGTGCCGGGAAGCCAGCGCTCTGGGAACCGGGATCTCATAGGTGGACGAGGGGCTGACTTCGCCATGCAGGGCGTCGTACTGCCCCGCAGTGACGGTGCGGGAGAACTTCGAGATGGTTAATGTTGTCATGCCTCGTTAAGTATCCGTTATTACCAACTTGGCAAGTTTTACTGAACGCCGCATCCCTTCCTCGTTGCGTTCCAAACAGATAGCCCCCATTTTCCATCCAGATGCCCGAGCTTCAATTCATCGCCGCCCTCAAGCGGATCGTCGCCGCCCCACCCCACGATGGACATCAGGCCCGGTTCGCCGCCCAGATCGGCATCTCAGGACCAATCCTCAACCGGATTCTCCTCGGTCGACGGCGGGCCACTCCGGAAATCGTCGGGACCATCTGTGCAGGGCTTCCCAAGGACGAGGCATCAGCGCTCATGACGGCATACCTCGGCGACCTTGCAGCGGAGATCCTTGCAACCGGGCCCCAACGCTCGGCCAAGGTCTCGATCCAGATGCGCCAGCAGCGGCGCTGATCGGTTCCTTCTCCCTGATAGGAGCTTGGCGGTTCTCCCTTCACTCCAACCGCCCGCTCTGTCCGTCCCCACTGCGTGGGATCAAGCCAGTCTGCTTGGTTCCACGTTATGAACTCAACCACACCCATCATAGTCTTCGGCTCAGCCGGAGACCTTCTCGTCCATCAAGGGCCGGCCAAGCCGGCCTTTTTCGTCCCCGCGTGCAACTTGCACCATGTGCTGACGGATGATTCGCCCACACCCCACATCGCTCTCACAAGTCACCTACCTGTCACCATACTCCACGGGAGTGTCCGGGACATCATCGACATCAAGGTTCTGCCCAACGAGTCGATCCCCTCGTTCGGGATGAACCTTCGCACGAGTTGGCGCCTCGGCTACACTGAGCCACGCACCGCAGCAGAGCTCCGTACCTTCGGGGAGCGGCACCAGTTGCATCTCGTGTTCACGTCCGACCGCTCGATCTTCACACCACTCGGCATCGGAAAGCTTGGTACAAGCAATCGCCACCTCGCCATGGATTGGGAGAGAGCGACCCAGATCTCACCGCCAGCGGGATTCACCATCAACCATCCGGGCTGGACCGCGGTACGCAACCTCATCCGCGAGGCAATCCTGGATCACGCACCCGATCTCCTCGGTGCAGTGTCACATGCCAACGACCGCAACTGAGCCCACCCTCATGAACCGAACCTATGTCGTCATCAGCTCAGGCCACGATCTACTCCTGCTCAACGGCCCGTTACTCCCGGCCTTCTTCCTGCCCCGAGAGGAGTTCGAAGCATTACGTGACTGCGCAAACCGGTCCTTGCAGGGCTACGCCATCACCTCCTTGGCATCACTGCTAATTCTGGAGTCTTTGCGTCCACGCATAACCGACGTCCACCAGATCGCGGAACTGCCTCCGGTGTCCGCTGGTCTCGCCGCCTTTCGCTTCGAGACTGACTTCGGCTGCTCTTTTGCCTGCACCAACACGGACGATGCAAGCGGACTCATGGAGTGGGCCGCATCCGTCGAAATCCACTGTTTGCTTACGCTTTCAGGAGCCGTCTTTACGGCTCACGCTCATCAGCAACGTTGGTTCAACGCCGGCCTCGTCGAGTCGTGGAGCCGCCTTAACGAGAGCTGCCGGGGGAAGCACGTTCGCGATCTTGAATCCGGATGGAAGCACGCCAGTGCCGCCATCCTCGATCTGCTTGGGAAAAAACCATGACAACGAGCGACAGATGCCCATCCACGCGTTGGCCTGGCTGCTCCTCGCGTCGCACAGGCGCTCCCACGCAGCAGCGCTCAATCTGCGCTCAAGCACTTGAGCCCACCACATCCAACCTACTCCGTCCGGATAGCCGCGCCCAGTGGCCTGCCGGTCCGGACACAACACCCACAAACACATGTCATCATCTACCACACTAGTCGTCGGAACCGACGGCGATATTCTCATCCACGCAGGGCCGGCACAGCCGGCCTTTTTCGTTTCCAGAGCCCGTCTTCACGCGGCCGAAGACAACAACCATCAACTGCCTGCGAGCTGCGTCATCACAGGCCAGGTCTCGCTGCTTATCCTCGGAATGTTGCTCCCCGATGTGCAGGACATCCGCTCCATCGGCATCCTCCCCAAGGAGATCCCTGAAGGTACGGCTGCCTTCCGCCTCAAGCGGACCGGCCGCTGCACCTACGCCTACGTCAACTCCCCTGAGGCGGTGAACCTCGACCGCTGGGCCAGCCGCAATCGCATCCACTGCCTTATCACTCCGGTCAGCTGCAACTTCACTTCACTGGCAAAGAAGCAAGCTTGGTACCATGAGTGCGAGTTCTCCCGAGAATGGGAGCTACTCCATGAGACACTCGGCCGGCATGAGGTTGCCGCTCACGATTCAGTTTCCGAGCGGATCACCATTAACATAACGCCGAATACGGATCACCTGCCATGAGCCATCCCAAGTACATCACGCTTCACTTTGGCTCCGATGGCTCGATGCTCGCCGAGCAAGGCGTCGGAGTCCCGATGTTCTTCGTTGCCGGATCCGACGTCACTCACGTGTTCGCCAAGGACCCAGAAATGGGGCCGCACATCCTGTCTCAGGTTGGCGAGGTCGCCATGTTGATGAGCATGGTGCACGATATCATCGACCTCAGATCGATTGACGTACTGCACCGTTCCATTCCGGCCGGGACACCCGCCTTCTGGGTCAGATTGCGGTCTGGCCTAGTCGCCGCCTACATCGACAACCCCAAGGCGATCCATCTGACCAACTGGCTGGCGGAGCAGAAGATCAACGTCGTCGTGACCCCTCGCAACGCCCGCATGACCACCCTCGATGGATTGCCCCATGCGCACGAGGTCATGCACGTCGTCGAAACTTGGAACGACCGCATCGTGGCCAGCAAGTCTGCCCAACTGCCCGACATCGACTCTGCCTGGCAGCGAACCGTCGAAACTTATCACGCGATGAAACGGCCGGGATCATAGCTCAGCGTGATAGTTCCGTCCTGCCTTCGGACGACGGCAGGAACCAGCGGCACCGGTGCTGTTGTTCAGTCACAGCCAATCGCCGGTATCAGCTACATTCTTCGAGGGACTGGGATTACCCGCAGGGGTTGGTCCCGGTCACCCTCTCGCCCCTTCCCCCTCTCCGGCTTGGAGAGGGGAACCCACACGCTGCGCTGGCCTCGCCGGTTGGGCCCGGCGTGCGGTCGCACCGGCCTGCTCGCTTCGCCTGCTGGTCGGTTTCGCTCAATCGGGGATCTCACATCTTCGCACTATGTATTCGCTCACCTGTTTCATTTGTCCCGCTGATGCGCAGATACCCCTTCAACTCACTCAGTAACCATCATCTTCCCTAGATCCATCATGCCCGCCCCCTACCTCACTACTAACCTCTACCGCAGACTCGATCCTCCGCTACCCGTGGTCCAAATCGTCGGACTCCACGACTACTTCGCCATCGTCGCACGCTACGCCGACGAACCCCCGCTGCTGATCGCGGCCCGCCTCGTTGCCGCATTTCCCAGCGACTTCGGCCAAGCTGAGTCCGCGGTCTGCGCACCAGTCTGGAGATACCTCAGCTCAAGATCAACGTACTCGCTCCATCCCATGGTCGACCCGGGGTTCTCCGCCCGTGATGCACTGTTGAAGAACGCCGGTGTGACGGCTCTGCCACCCGGTGCAGCCATGCAAGGTGTCGATATCGATCTGCGCGCCCGCACGTCTGAAGTGCTGCGCGAGACTGACGACGACGTCGCCAAGGCGATCTGGGCCACACTGGCGGCGTATCAGCTTCTCCGTTCGACTCTCGAAATCGAGCCCGAGGATCCTTGGTGGTCGCCGGCTTGGCTCTCCGAGTATCTGCCCCGAGTTGCCCGATGGAGAACTCGTCGGGAGCACACCGTCCGCGCACCGGCGCCCCCTAGCGAAGACGACGACGTCGACTTCTGATCCCATCAATCCCACACGCCTGAAAACGTGGCCCGTAGCCCGCAAGGGCTGCGGGCATTTCTCATATTTGTCCCACACCGACGAGATACGCGGCCCCGGCAGTACTAACGACGTACATCCCGCCGAGTCGGTCGGTTCACTTGTTTTCACATCACAACCTTTCCTAAAACCTTATGCCAAAGTTCTCCCAAACCTCCCGCGTGATTGTCGGTTCCGCCGGCGATCTCCTCATCTACACTGACCCGTTCCTTCCGCTGTTCTTCGTCCCGTCCGGCATGGTCGCCGCCGCGCTGCTAAACGAGAAATCTCCCAACGATCAGTGGACCGTCGGTACCGTGGCTCCTGTCGCTGCCCTGAGCATGATCCTCAGTTCCGCAATCGATACCATCGCGATCCCAGGATTGCCCGGCTGTTCTGGCGCCGGCCAACCGGCGTTCGCCGTGCGCCTCGATGTGGGGCTGATCTTCGCGTATGTCGACGGCCCAGTCTCCGCAGCAACGATCAATCGACTGAGCGAACTTGGAGTGATTGTGGTTCTCACGCCAGACGAGGTGATCGACACGCCCCACATGCAGGCGCACC
This sequence comes from Verrucomicrobiota bacterium, assembly GCA_023457035.1. Lineage (GTDB taxonomy): Bacteria > Verrucomicrobiota > Verrucomicrobiia > Opitutales > Opitutaceae > CAJCBL01. The sequence continues at coordinate 58,866 of JAEWNN010000013.1, read as the reverse complement.
GCTCCAATGAGAGCGACGCCATGATCCGCCGCTTCCGGAGGATCTACTCTGTGGCTCGCGACGGCGCATCCGCACATCCCAAATCGACGTGGAGAAAAGCCCGCAAGGCACTGCTAGCGCATGCAACGCGGGCGTTGCCTGGAGGCCACCCCGCAAGTCGATCTCGGTGAGGGCGACGTCGATTTCTAGGAATGTCCCACACGCCTGAAGCGTGGCCCGTAGTCTGCAAGGGCTACCGGCATCAGGGCTTGGCTAGTTTCTGGAATAGTTCAGGAATAGTTGGCCCCTCGAAAGGCTTGTTTTTTACTAATCCCGCTACCATCCACTTTCGCAAGTTGCTCTCCTTCAACATAGTCGTGAAATCGAAGAAACGCGTCCCCGGGGTTCGAATCCCCGTGGGGACGCCAACTTCCAAGGCCCGCAATTCCAATGAGTTGCGGGCCTTGGTGTTTTCGGCGATCCCGAGCAGAATCTTGGGCCCAAGGTATGCGGCAAACACGGAAGCACGGCGCCCCCAAGAGGGAGTCCCTCCGTCCACCGGGCTTGCACCGTTCCTCCGCGTCGCGCCATGCTCACGCCTTCTCGCATGTCCGTCGCCCCCTCGCCTGCTCCCTCCGGCCCCGCTTGGTACCGCCAGCCGGTCCTGCTGTTGACGCTCGCGACGATCTGCTGCCTCGCCCCCTTCGCGAACAAAGCCGTCCACATCGACGACTACCTCTTCCTCCGCTCGGCCCAACAGATCCTCGCCGATCCGACGGACCCGTTCGGGACGGTCGTCAACTGGTACGGGTTCGCAATGCCGCTGGCCGACGTCACCCAGAACCCGCCATTGGCCTGCTACTACCTCGCCGCCGCCGGCAGGCTGTTCGGCTGGAGCGAGCCCGCGCTGCATCTCGCGTTCCTGTTGCCGGCGATCGCCGCCGTGCTGGCCACCCACGCCCTCGCCCGCCGCCTCTGTCCGCAACCGATCCTCGCTGCGGCGATCGCCCTGGTGTCACCAGTCTTCTGGATTTCGGCCACCACCCTGATGTGCGACGTACCCATGCTCGCGCTCTGGCTCTGGGCGCTGGAGTTGTGGCTGCGCGGCCTCGACCGCAGCCAACACCGTTGGCTCGCCCTCGCCGCCGGGGTGGTCGCCCTTGCCGCCCTCACCAAATACTTCGCCCTCTCGCTCATCCCGCTGCTGGTAGTCTACACCACCGTCCGCGAGCGCCGGCCGAGCTGGAAACTCCTCTGGCTCGCGCTCCCCGTGCTCGCCCTCGCTGCGTTCGACCGCTGGACGGCTCACCGCTACGGGCATGGCATGCTCGCCGGCGCCGGCCTCTACGCCCGCATGCAGCAGGTATCCGGACCGCTCTGGCAGCGCGGTCTGATCACCCTGTCCTTCACCGGCGGCTGCCTGCTGCCGCTGCTCTTTGTCGCGCACCGCCTCTGGTCTTGGCGCGGCCTCGCGCTCGGACTCGGCTTCGCCGCCACGCTCGTCGCCGTCCTACCCCTCGCCGCCCAACTCACCACACTCGAGTTGCATGGTGCAGCCGGCACCCGGTGGGATGCGATCGCGCAGGTGGCGCTGTTCGCCGCCCTCGGGCTCGCGCCGTTGGCGCTCGTCGTCGGCGACCTTCGCGCACACCGCAACGCCGACTCGCTCCTCCTCGCGCTCTGGGTGCTCGGCACCCTCGTCTTCACCGCGGGCCTCAACTGGTCCGTCAACGGCCGCTCGCTCCTCCCGCTTGCGCCCGTCGTAGCGATCCTCGTCGTGCGCCGGCTGGCTGCCCGCGGTCCTGCTTCCCCGCCGCGTCGCACTTGGCTCCAGCTCTGGCCGCTCCTGCCCGCCGTCGCCCTGAGCGTCGCCATCGTGCGCGCCGACACCGCCTTCGCCCAGAACTCCCGCGCCGCCGCCCGTGTGCTCCACGAGCAGCTCGGTGCCCGGCCGGGCGCGCTCTGGTTCCAGGGGCACTGGGGCTTCCAATACTACATGGAGCGGGCCGGCGCCAAGCCGCTGGACAAACGCGCCTTCGCCATGGCTCCCGGCGACCACCTGATTTCGCCCGCCGGAAACACCAACGTCTCCGCCACCCTGTCACCGCCATTCGCGCCCGCGGGCAAGGTGACGATCACCCCCTCCGGCTGGATCTCAACCATGCAGATCGACCTTGGCGCCGGCTTCTACTCCGACGGCTTCGGTCCGCTGCCCTTCTATTTCGGCCCCGGCGTTCCCCAGGTGTTCGAAGTCTCCCGGTTCGAACCACCGCTGCGTTAAGCCCCGCAAGGAACCGGCTTGTCACCGTTCTCCGCGCACCCATTCTGGGCCATCATGGGAACACCGATCCTTCGGCGGGTTATCCTTCACGCCACGGTCGCCGCGCTCTTGGCGGTGACCGTCGTTCGGGCGGCAAGTGGCGAGAGCCTGTCGGAACCTGCGTCCGGCCCGGCGCCCGCCGTGGTGCCGGCAGAACCCGAGCCAACGTCGGACGAGCCGGCCAAGGTGACCGCCGCGGCCCACCGGCTGATCCGTGAGTATCTAGCGAAACGTTACACGGCCGTCGGCGAGCGGCTCGAGATCGCCGTGGATCTGGCCGCCCCGGCGCCGGTGCCGGGTTGGGACGGTCGCTGGCGTTTGCCCGGCACCGCCACGTTGCACCACTACCACGACACCGCCGAGGAGGGGCCGACGCGGCGGCGGGTGGTCGAGATCAAGGAGACCAAGGGCCTGAGCGCGACGCAGAAGTACCGGCTGATCGAGCGCACCACCTTCATCCGTACCGAGAAGCTCGCCTTCGAAGCCTGCGTCACCGGCACCGGGGCCGACGCCACGCTCGACTTCACGCTCCGTTGAGCGCCTCCGCGCTCAGAACAGCTCGCCCTGCCGCAACGACTCGCGGCGCACCGGATCGAGCGAGCTGAGCTCCAGCAGCCACGGCAGCGTCGCCCCCGCGAACTCCGGCCGCGCCAGTGCTGCACGCAACAGCAGCGCCGCAGCGAGCGCATCGTACAACGCCGCGTGGTAACGCCGCCGAGTCGGCGGACAGTGTTTCTCCGCCAGCGCGGCGAGCTCCGCACCGAGCGAGAACTGCGTCACCAGATCCTCGAGCTTCGCCGACCCGACTCCGCGGAAGAGCTGCGGCACCAGCCGGCCGGTGTCGATCCAGGGGCCCCAGTCGTTCGTCGTCGCACCGACCCGCGCGAACTCCGGCGACTGCCGCGCGTACGGCCATGTGGCCTTGAGCAGCGAGTTCTCCGTGCCCGCGAAATGCGCGGCCAGCGGCCCGCGTTGGCGCCAGCCGGCGAACCGCTCCCAGTCGGCGGCCAGCGGCGCAGCATCGGCCACATCGGCGGCGCCGATCCCATGCACCGCGGAGTCCTCGCGGCGGATCGCTCCGCTGGGTCGACACAACCGCGTGACCGTCTCAGTCACCTCGCCGCCGTGCAACACCGCCATGCCGTATTCGACCACCCCGCCCGCGAGGCTGCCCTCGAAGTCGAGGAAGTGGATGGGGATGGCGCGCCAAGGCATGCCGCGATGCAAACCACTCACCCACCGCACGCCGATCCAAAACACTCCGCTGGAGCGACAGACGGCGACGAAGCGAACGAAGTCCGAACCACGAAACGGGGAAACAAGAGGCGATGGGGTACGCCTCGCTGCGCACGGCGGCACCAGCCGGATTCCCCTTCGTTTCCTTCGTTGTCTTCTGTCGGTGGTCTGTTTCCGCCGTCCGCGGTTTTGGGGTGAACTTCGTCGCCGAACCCGGCAACCTCCCGCCGTGGACCTCGCACCCTATCGCGCCTTTCTGCACGAACTCGCCACCGCCAGCGGCGACTTCATCCGCCCGCTCTTCGGCAGCCACGACGTCGCCGTCGAGATGAAGTCCGACCAGACGCCCGTGACCGCCGCCGACCGCGGTGCCGAGGAGCTGATGCGCGCGATGATCGCGAAACGTTTTCCCGATCATGGCGTGCTCGGCGAGGAGTACGGCAACGACCGTGCCGACGCGGAGTTCGTCTGGGTGCTCGATCCGATCGACGGCACGAAGAGCTTCGCCGCCGCCTGCCCGCTCTTCGGCACGCTCATCGCCCTGCTCCATCGCGGGCAACCAGTCCTCGGCTGCATCCACCAACCCATTCTCCGCCAGCTCGTCGTCGGCGACGGCACGGCGACCACGCTCAACGGCAAACCCGTGCGCCTGCGCGAGCCGGCCGACCTCGCCGCCGCCACGCTGCTCGTCACCGACACGCTCTCCGTGCCGCAGCATCAAAGCGCCGCCGGCTGGGAGGCGCTCACGCAACGCGTGCGCCTGGTCCGCACCTGGGGCGACTGCTACGGCTACCTGCTCGTCGCCACCGGCTGGGCCGACATCATGGGCGACCCGGTGATGAACCCGTGGGACATCGCCGCGCTCGTACCGGTGATCCGCGGTGCGGGAGGGGTGATCACCGACTGGCAGGGGCGCGAACCGATGGGCGCCAAGTCCACCCTCGCCGCCCATCCGAAGCTCCATGCCGAGGTGCTGCGGATCCTGAATCCGTAGGCACGCCCTGCCGGAGAACGCCGCCCGCGGCACGATCGCGACGAACACCCCTCGCGTAGCCCCTACCTCGAAGATCCTGAATACGTCATGGCCGAACCGTCACCGCGTTTCTGGGAGGTCTTCTTCGACGTTTACGAACACCTCCCGCGCCAGGGCCCCGGCAACCTCGAGTCGGCGGCCCGCGCTCTCGCCCTCTGCGGCCCACTCCCGTCCGCCCCCTCGGTCCTCGATCTCGGCTGCGGCAGCAGCGCGCAGACGCTCCACCTCGCCAGCCTCACGGGAGGACGGATCACCGCGATCGACAGCCACGCACCTTTCATTGCCGAGGCCCGGCGGCGGCTCGCCGTAGCCGGCCTGCTCGACCGCGTCACCACTGTGGTCGGCGACATGGCTGCGCCGCCGGCCGCGGCCGGGAGCATCGGCCTCATCTGGTGCGAAGGCGCCGCCTACTTCCTCGGTATCGACCGGGCATTGCGTCTGTGGCAGCCGCTGCTCCGCCCCGGCGGACATCTCGTCTTCACCGAGGCGGTCTGGCTCCGGTCCGATCCGCCGGAGGGCGTTCGCGACATGTGGAGGAAGGAGTACCCGGCCATGACCGATGTGGCCGGCAACCTCGCGCTCATCGCCAGGGTGGGCGGCTACGAGATGCGTGGACATTTCACGCTGCCCGATGCCGCGTGGTGGGACGACTTCTACACTCCAATGGAGCAACGCATCGCCGCGCTGCGCCCCAAGTACGCCGCCGAGCCCGAGGCGACCGCCGCCCTAGATTCCATCGCCGCCGAGATCGGCCTGCACCGTCGCTTCGGCACGTGGTACGGCTACGAGTTCTTCGTGCTTCGGCGCCGCTGAAGCGCCCGATACTGCCGCGCATCGGAGGGCGCGTGGCGGTGGTTCCGTAGCCATCATCCCGACACAACCGGCGTTCAACCGGTGGATCGGGGGGGCCGGCGGGGTGGCTCAGCCGACAACGCAAAGAAGCCGCGGGCCGATCGCTCGGCGCCGCGGCTTGAAGGGTGCGGATCTCGGATCGCTCAGGCCTTGGCAGTGCTGCCAGCCTTGACGAGCTCGAGGAAGGACGGGGCCTGGAGGGCCGCGCCGCCGATGAGGCCGCCGTCGATGTCCTCCTGCTTGAGGAGCTCGGGGGCGTTGTCGGGCTTCATCGAGCCGCCGTAAAGGATGCGAACGCGCTGGGCCGCCTCGCCGTAGAGCTCAGTGAGGAGCTTGCGGATGAAGGCGTGCACTTCCTGCGCCTGCGCGGTCGTGGCGACCTTGCCGGTGCCGATGGCCCAGACGGGCTCGTAGGCGATCACCACGTCGGCGATCTGCTCCTTGGTGACGCCGGCGAGGCCGCCGACGGTCTGGGTGCGGACGACGTCGAAGGCCTTGCCGGCCTCGCGCTCCTGGAGCGTCTCGCCGACGCAGAGGATGGGCTTGAGCTGGGCCTTGAGGGCGGCGACGACCTTCTGGTTCACAATCGCATCGGTCTCGCCGAAGTAGGTGCGGCGCTCGCTGTGACCGAGGATCACGTACGAGCAGAAGAGCGAGCGGAGCATTCCGGCCGAGATCTCGCCGGTGTAGGCGCCGGAGGCGGCGGCGTGCATGTTCTGCGCGCCGAGCTTGATGTCGGAACCTTCGAGCACCTTCGAGACGGACTCGAGAGCGGTGAACGTCGGGCAGACGACGATCTCGACGGCGGTGGATCTGCCGGCGGCGGAGACGATGGCCTTGGCGAGTTCAGCGCCTTCGGCGGCCGTCTTGTTCATCTTCCAGTTACCAGCGATGAGGATTTTGCGAGCCATTGTAGGAAAAGTAGTGAGTAGTGAGAATCGAGTAGCGAGGAGGTTGTCAGCAGGAGAAGCAGGGTGAACAGCGAATATCGACTACTCGCTGTTCACTCCCCGCTACTCGCTACTGCCGCGGAAGCCTCAGCCTTCCAGCGCCGCGACGCCGGGAAGGACCTTGCCTTCGAGCAGCTCGAGGCTGGCGCCGCCGCCGGTGGAGCAGTGGGTCACGACCTTCGCGACCTTGAACTTCTTGGCCGCGGTGGCGGTGTCGCCGCCGCCGATGACCGTCACCGCGCCGGCCTTGGTGGCCTCGGCGATGGCTTCGGCTTGGGCGATGGTGCCGGCGGCAAACTTGTCGAACTCGAACACGCCCGCGGGGCCGTTCCAGACGATGGTCTTGGAGGCGAGGATCGTCTCGCGGAAGAGCGCGATCGTCTTGGGGCCAACATCGAGGCCCATCCAACCGGCGGGGATGCCGGACTGGTCGTCGACGAGCTTGGTCTGGGCATTGGCGTCGAACTTGTCGGCGGCGACGTAGTCGACGGGGAGGACGAGCTTCACGCCCTTGGCCTTGGCCTTGGCGACGAGCTCGGCGACGATCTTGGCGCCCTCGGGGTCGAAGAGGCTGGAGCCGATCTCGACGCCTTCGACGACCTTCTTGAAGGTGAAGGCCATGCCGCCGCCGATGATGATGGCGTTGGCCTTGTCGAGGAGGTTGTTGATGAGGGGAATCTTGTCGGCGATCTTCGCGCCGCCGAGGATGGCGAGCAGCGGGCGGGCCGGGGCGTCAATGACCTTGGCGAAGGCGACGAGCTCGGCCTCCATGAGGAAGCCGGCGCCCTTCTGGGCGAGTTTCAGACCGACCATCGAGCTGTGCGCGCGGTGAGCGGTGCCGAAGGCGTCGTTGACGTAGACGTCGGCGAGCTTGGTGAGCGAGGCACGGAAGGCCTCGACGGCGGCCGGATCGGCCTTGATGGACTTCTCGGTGCCGTCGGCCTGCTTCTCCTTCACCTTGCCCTCTTCCTCGATGTGGAAGCGGAGGTTTTCGAGGAGAACGACCTGGCCGGGCTTGAGCGCGGCGCAGGCGGCCTCGGTGGCGGCGCCGACGCAGTCGGGCAGGAACGTCACGGGCTTCTCGAGCAGCTTGGAGAGCTCGTCGGCGACGGGCTTGAGGGAGTACTTGGCGATGACCTTGCCGTCCGGGCGGCCGAGGTGGCTGGCGAGGACGACCGAGGCGCCCTGCTCGAGGGCGTACTTGATGGTCGGGAGGGCGGCGACGATGCGCGCGTTGTTGGTGATGGCACCGGTGGCCTTGTCCTGCGGGACGTTGAAGTCGACGCGGATGAAGACGCGTTTGCCGGCGAGGTCGAGGTCGCGGATGGATTTGAATTTGGCCATGGCAGAATGGAGGGAAGCGGCGAGGGAAAGGGGAAGCGGACGCGAGGGCAAAAAAAGAAGGGCTGAACGCTGAATCGAGTCAGCCTTCAGCCCTTCAGAGTGATCAGCCTTCAGTGAAGTGCTGCGAAGCTCAGAGCTTCGCGGCGATCTTCTTGGTCAGTTCGACGACGCGGTTGGAATAGCCCCACTCGTTGTCGTACCAGCTGACGAGCTTGAAGAAGTTCTTGTTGAGCTCGATGGAGGAGCCGGCGTCGAAGATCGACGAGAGCTTGCAGTGGATGAAGTCGCTGGAGACGACCTCGTCCTCGGTGTAGCCGAGGATGTCCTTCATGTAGGTCTCGGACGCCTTCTTGAGGGCGGCCTTGATCTCGGCGAGCGAGGTGTCCTTGGCGGTCTTGAAGGTCAGGTCGACGACTGAGACGGTCGGGGTCGGCACGCGGAAGGCCATGCCGGTGAGCTTGCCCTTGACCTCGGGGAGGACGAGCGCGACGGCCTTGGCGGCGCCGGTCGTGGAGGGGATGATGTTCTGGGCAGCGGTACGGCCACCCTTCCAGTCCTTGCGGGACGGGCCGTCGACGGTCTTCTGCGTCGCGGTGTAGGAGTGGATCGTGGTCATCAGACCTTCGGTGAGACCGAAGCCTTCCTTGAGGAGAACGTGGACCAGCGGGGCCAAGCAGTTCGTCGTGCAGGAGGCGTTGGAGATGATGTTGTGGTTGGCGTAGTCGATCTTGTCGTCGTTCACGCCGAGGACCACGGTGATGTCCTCACCCTTGGCCGGAGCGGAGATGATGACCTTCTTGGCGCCGGCGGCGAGGTGGCCCTTGGCCTTCTCGGCGTCGGTGAAGAGACCGGTCGACTCGATGACGACCTGCACGCCCAACTTCGCCCACGGGAGCTCGGCGGGGGTCTTGGCGCTGACGACGAGGATGTCCTTGCCGTTGACGACGAGGACGTCGTCGTCGGCCTTGTCGGCGGCGGACTTCTTCGAGGAAACGGTGCCGTCGAAGCGACCCTGGGTGGAGTCGTACTTCAGCAGGTAGGCCAGGTTGTCGGCCGGGACGATATCGCCAACGGCGACGACGTCGAAGGTCGTACCGAGCAGGCCCTGCTCAACGAGGGCGCGGAACACGAGGCGGCCGATGCGGCCGAAACCATTGATAGCAACTTTGACTGCCATTTTTTTAACTCCGTGGAGGTTAGTTTACTGGATGGAATTGAGCGGCAGGCGTCCGCTATCGGCGATCTTCGCCGTGGCGCACACGCACCGGAGCCGGTCAGGACACCGGAGGAACGCGGGTTTGGCAAGTGGGATGATTGGGCGGCCGAAAATTCCGCCCGCCCGCCCGTTCGCGCCTCATGCGCGGGAAATCCGGGGGCAAAACAAGCCCCAGCCCCCTACTTCGGCAAAGCCGCCGCCAGTTCGCGCCCAAGCGAGGCAACCGCGTCGCCCAGCCTCGCGGTGAGCGCAGCATAGTCGCCCTCCGTCCAATCGGCGGGCGCACTCTCGAACGTGCCCGCGGCCACCGGTGCCGCGCCAGCACCAGCTTCCGTCGCACGGATCTCCCACGCGGCGGCGAAGCGTGCCCGCCGACCTTCGGGGCCGACAACGCCCTCGCAGGCCAGCACGCGCACGGTGATCTCGTACTGCGGCAGCACCGCCTGCGGCGCCGGATAGGCGACAACCGCACGCACTCCCGCCTGCGCCAGCAACGTCTCGCGCAGAAGGCGTGCGATCCCCTGCTCGAGCGATTCCGCCCAACGCGCATCGCGCACCCGCACCACCTCCGTGCCACCGGGCCGGAGCACCACGGCGGGCGAACGCAGATAGGCAGGCAGCTCGATGCGGCAGAGCCCGAGCGTCGCCGCACGGGCGCCGTCGGTCGCCGGGGCAGAGGCCGGCGCAGCGCCCGGAGCGGACAGCAGGTAGAAACGGGTCGGATCGGGTTGGGCGGTGGGCAGGTTGCAGCCGGCCAACACGGCAAGAACGAGGGCGGCGACAAGCCGGGGAAAGGTCGCAACAGAGAGCGTTTTCATGGCGTTACGGAAATTCAACGACGCCGGCCGGAACCGGCGGGTCCGACCGGCGGCCGGCCGGTGATGAGGGAGTTCGGGTTGCGCTCGAGAAAATCGACCAGCCGCTGCAGCGACTCCGCGGCCTCGGCCACGCGCCGCATCGTCTGCACCACCTCCTCGCCGATGCCGGTCTGCGGGCCGGTGAAGCTTCGCACCGAAAGGGCGGCAGCGTTGAGCTGTTCCATCGCACTGCGCGCCTCGGCGAGCGTGCGCTGCAAGCCCTCGCCCGTCGGGCCGACCTGCTCGTCGACATGGCCGATCATGGCCCGGAGGTCCGCCAGCACACGGTTCACACCGACAAAGGCCTCGCCGAGTTTCGGGTCGCTCGCGAGCACCCGCACGGCGGCCGCGGCGGACTGCACCTCGTCGATGGCGGGCTGAAGCTGGAGCGCATCGATCTTGGTGCGTGTGGTCGCCATCAGTGCCTTCAACTCCGTGGAAATGCCCGCGTAGTCGACTTGCCCGAGCTTGCCGAGGATCTCGGTGATGCTGGCGGTGAACTCCGCGATCATCGACGGCACCGCGGGAACAACCGGGATGTCGGAGTTCGGGAGCTCGGCCGGCAGCGGGTACTTCTGCTCCTCGTCGAAGTTGAGCTCCACGTAGAGCAGGCCGGTCGCCAGCCCCTGGACGGCCAACTCGGCGCGCATGCCGTCCTTCACGAGTTCGCCGATCCGGCCCGACTCCGAGAAATCGATGCGTTTTCCCTCGGGGCCAACGAGCACGTTCTTCGTCACCTCGCAAACGACCTCGACGACGGAGTCGCGCCTGGCGGCATCGAACCGCACGGTGATGTCGGCCACGCGGCCCACCCGCACGCCGCGCAGCTTCACCGGCGCCCCGGGATCGAGCCCGTGCACGGACTCGTCGAAGAACACGGCGAAACGCTGCGGTTTGGTGAAGAGCGAGGCGCCGCCGAACGCGAGCACGCCGATCAGCAGCAACAGGAAACCGCCGATCACGAAGATGCCGATGAGCGTGGGACTGAGTTTGGTTTTCACGGGTGATTCGAAGCGGAGACCACATCCTCGGGTGCGAGGAACTCGCGCACGCGCGGATCGGTCGCCTCGGCCAGCAGACGCCGAGGCGCCCCCTCGGCGAGGATGCCCTGCACCTCGCGGTGCAGGAGGATCGCGCGATCGGCGATGCCGAGGATGCTCGGCAACTCGTGCGAGACGATGACCATCGTGGTGTGGAGGTTGTCGCGGATCTCGAGGATGAGGCGGTCGAGGGCGCGCGAGGTGATCGGGTCGAGGCCGGCGGCCGGCTCGTCGAAGAAGATGATCTGCGGATCGAGCGCGAGGGCGCGGGCGATCGCGGCGCGCTTGCGCATGCCGCCGCTCACCTCCGCGGGGAACTGGTCCTCGCAGCCGGAGAGGCCGACCTGCGCGAGCTTCCAGCGCACGATCTCGCGCCGCTCGGCAGCCGTGAGCGCCGTGTACTCCTGCAACGGCAGGGCCACGTTCTCCGCCAGCGTCATCGAACTCCAAAGCGCACCGTATTGGTACGACACGCCGAAGCCCTTCTGCATCTCGCGCCGCTCGGCCGGTCCGGCCGCGGTGAAGTCGCGCCCGAAGTAGGCGATGCGCCCCGCGGCCACCGGCAGCAGGCCGATGAGGTGTTTGAGCAGCGTGCTCTTGCCGCAACCGCTCCCGCCGATGACGAAGAACAGCTCGCCCCGCGCCACGGTGAAGTTCACGTCGTGCAGGATCGTCCGCTCGCCCTGGCGACACTCCAGCCCCTGCACTTCGATCGCGTTGTCGGCGGCGTTGCTCATCGGGGAAACGGGGCGCGGATCAGAAGCCGAGAATGTTGAAGATCACCGCGAACACGGCGTCGGCGAGGATGATGCAGAGGATGGCGGTGACGACCGCCGAGGTCGCCGCCTTGCCCACGCCGGCAGCGCTGCGGTCGGCCTGCATGCCGCGCAGGCAGCCCGCGAAGCCGATCAGCCCGCCGAACGCCATGCTCTTGATCAGGCCGCTGGCGAGGTCGGAGAGATCGAGGATGCTCTTGGTCTCGATCCAGTAGGTGATCGGCGGCAGGTCGAGCAGGCCCCACGCGATGAGCATGCCGCCGAGCACGCCGAGGGCGTTCGCGTAGAGCGTGAGCAGCGGCATCATCAGCTGCAGCGCCACCAACCGCGGCAGCACGAGGAACTGCACGGGGTTCAGGCCCAGCGTCTCCAAAGCGTCGATCTCCTCGTTGGCCTTCATGTTGCCGATCTCGGCGGCGAACGCCGCGCCGGTCCGCCCGGCCAGCACCACCGCCGCCATCATCGGCCCCATCTCGCGCACCACGCCGAGCCCGATCAGGTCGGCCACGTAGATGTCGGCCCCGAACTGCCGCAGCAGCACGGCCGACTGGTACGCCATGATCACGCCGACGAGGAAACTGATCAGCCCGACGATGGGCAGGCCCTGCGCGCCGCACTGCTGCATCTGGATCAGGCAGTCGCCCCAACGAAAACTTCCGGGTTTCCGCAGCAGGTGCGCGAAGCCGATCGTGCAGTTGCCCACGAAGCGCGCGTAGTCGAGCGCATCGTCGACGAACTTCCGCGCCGCCACGCCGACCTCCGCAAACCACGTCCAGCCGCCGCCCGTGCCCGCCGGCCCGCGCTGCGGTCGGACGAGCGCCGGCGGGATCCCCGCCGGCAGCCCCCGCACCGCGAGTGCCCAGTGGCGCCGCTCGCAGAGCCGGCGCACCTCGCCGAGGAAGAGCACCAGCGAGCCGTCCCAGCGCTCCAGCTCCGTCACCACAATCTCGACGCGCCGGAGGGTCGCACCTTTCGCCGGCTTCCACTGCGGCCGCTCGGCGGCGTGGTCCCAGCGCCCGCCGACCGTCAGGCGGCACTGATCCGCGGTCTCCTCGATCCGCAAGGTGGCGGCGTTGGCGGGCGGGGTTTGCATGGCGCTCGGGCCCCACGCTGCCACGCGGCGGTGTCGTTGCGATGAAAAACCGGAGCCACGGACCTTCGCCGTTGCGCCGCGCGACGATTCGCGCGAGTTCACCTGCCGATGCTCCCGTTCCGCACCGTCCTCTTCGATCTCGACGGCACGCTGGTCGACGCCTTCACGACGATCCACCGCGCGTATTGCCACACGCTGCCGCAGTTCGGCTATCCCGCGCCGAGCGTCGAGCAGGTGCGGCGTGCCGTGGGCGGCGGGTTGGAAAACGCCATGGGGCGCTTCGTGCCGGCGGAACTCGTGACCGAGGCCTGCCGCGTGCACGTGGCCTACACCGAGAAGATCCAGCTCGAGGATCCGACCGTCTACCCCGGCGGCCGCGAGCTCGTCGCCGCTCTCCGGGCACGCGGGATGAAGACCGCCGTGCTCACCAACAAGATCGGCGAGCACGCCCGCGCCCTCCTCGCGCACCTCGGGCTCGCCCCGCAGCTCGACCTCGTCCTCGGCGCGCGCGACTGCCCGTGGCGCAAACCCGCCGCCGAGTTCACCGCCGAGGCGCTGCACCGGCTCGGCGCCGAACCGGCCACGGCCTGCCTGATCGGCGACTCGCCCTTCGACCTGGCGACCGCGCACAATGCTGGCATCCCCTGCTTCTGCGTCGCCACCGGTACACACTCCGAGCAGGACCTGCGCGCCGCGGGCGCCACCGCTGTGTATCCCGATTTACCCATCCTCGGGGCCGCCGTGTTCGGGCTCACGCTCGCGTGAGCTCACAGCAGCCACCACGCGCCGCTGAGCACCAGCGCGAGCAGCACCGCCAGCCCGACCGCCAGCCACGCCCGGCCGCCCCGCGGCAGACCGTCGCCGATCTCGCGCTCCTCGATGCGCCGGCACTCCCCGTCGTCCGGTTCCGCGGGCAAGTCGACGCCATCGAGGTAGGTTTCCTCGCTCCAGCCGGTGCGTTCGTCGGATCCACAATGCGGGCACGCCCTGGCTCCCGCCGGCACGGGCTCGCCGCAGGCCGGGCAGTCGCCGGGAGGGACGAACGCGCTCACGGGGTCCTCCTCCCGCGCGAAGCGTGCGCCCCCCCCGCCGCTCCCCTTCGGTCGGGGACCCAAGACTCGGCCGGTTGGCAACCATTGCTCATGTGCGTCACCCTGCGGCCCCAGCGCGGGGCCGCAAGCCCCGGCGCCAGCGGAACGCCCGGGCCCGAGCCGAGGCAGACGACAGCGGACGCGCGGCGACTCCGGCCCCTCCGGTGTTGCCGCACGTCCACCGGCTCGCCTAAACCTTGGCGGTGACCGAAACTCCGCAGCCCAGTCCGCGCCGCATCCATGCCATCGTCGGCTGGCGGCGACTCCTGCTCTGGCCGCTGGGGCTGCTCGTCCGCCTCTGGTGCCGCACCGTGCGCATCGAGGCCGACGAGGCGACACGCCGGGTGATGGGGCGACTCGATCAGGCCGCGATCTTCACGCTCTGGCACAATCGCCTCTTCATCGCCGCCGAACTCTACCGCCGCTTCCGCAAGGGCAAACGCCTCTACGCACTCGTCAGCGCCAGCAAGGACGGCGCCTGGCTGGCCGCCTTCTTCGAGGTCGTCGGCTTGCGCACCGTGCGCGGCTCCAGCAGTCGGTTCGGCCGCGAGGCAATGCACGCCCTGGCCGAGAAGCTCCGCCACGGTGAAGACATCGGCATCACGCCCGACGGGCCGCGGGGCCCTTGCTACGACTTGAAGGGCGGCGGAGTGATCCTCGCCCGCAAAACCGGAGCGACCACAATCCTGGTCGGCATGCGCTTCGCGGCGGCATGGCGGCTGCCGAGCTGGGACCGGTTCTACCTGCCCCGTCCGTTCTCGCGCGTCGAGTTACACGCCGAGGAATGGGGAGCCGACCTCCTCGAACACAACGAGGAGCCGCTCGGCACGCTGCGGAACCGCCTGCTGGAGCTGAATCCCGACGAAGCCCCCCGTTGCGGCTCGCGCTGACGCAGCCAGCAGGAGGGCGCAAACAGGGCCGATCGACGCCGGCCCACGGGCATGGATCGGCGCCACCAGACGGCCGCCGATCCCGGGCCCGCAATCAGAACGTCGGGACGAGGGTGATCTTGTTGCCCGGCTCGACGACATAGTCGTCACCCGTGCACCACGTCTCGTCGTTGATCAGGAATTTGAAGATGATCGGCTTGGCGGCCGCCTCGATGGTGAAGGACCAGAGATCGTCCTTCTGGCAGTCGAGCGTCTGGCCACGATCCCAGTTCAGCCCCGGGCCTTCGCCGCGGATGTAGAGCGTGTTGCCAAAGCCGACATCGAGGTTGGCCTGGATCACGGTGGGCTGCGGGCCGGACTTCTTGGCCGGCTTGACCGCGACCACCGGCTTCGGCGCGGGAGCGGGCACCGGAGCGGCGGCCACCACGGGCTTGGCGGCAGGCTTCTTCGTGGCAGTGGCGCGGGAAGCGGCGCCGGCGGGAGTCTTCGTCTTTTTCATCGGTGTATTTTCAATTTCAGGTCTGCATCAGACGGGGGGCCGTTCAGTCGGCTCTCCCGCCGTCCGACCGCAAAAGCGCCGGACAGCCGGCAGCATGGGGAGTTTTCCGGATTTGTCACCGAGGAAGTCCGACGATGCCCGCCGTTTTCACCCAACGGCCGCATTCGCCGTGGGCCGGGGCGCGTCGCGTGCGCGCGGCGACGATCATTTTCCGGCGAATTTCGTGTTTACTCGGAGCGAGAAACCGCCCTCAATCCCGGCCCTTTCTGGTTCCGGGGTCGTAGCTCAGTTGGAAGAGCGCGTCGTTCGCAACGACGAGGTCAGGGGTTCGATCCCCCTCGGCTCCACCAGAGTGTTGAAGAAGGCCGGCCTGCACGCCGGCCTTTTTCGTGGGCGAGCGCGGCGGCCCCGCCGGCCGGGCAAAAAGAAACGGGCGCCGCCCGGTGTGGACGACGCCCGTTGGAAACGGTCTGGGGAGCCGGCGCTCAGGCGCCGAGCTGGAAGCGGACGAAGCGGCGGATGAGCATGTTCTCGCCGAGCTTGGCGATACGCTCGGTGAGGAGCTCCTTGACGGTGATGTCCGGGTTCTTCACGAACGGCTGATCCATGAGGCAGATCGTCTGGTAGTACTTCTCGAGCTTGCCCTCGACGATCTTCTGGACGGCGGCGGGCGGCTTGCCGGCGCACTGCGAGGCGGCGATCTCGCGCTCCTTGGCCAAGTCGGCCTCGGGCACCTGATCACGGCTGACGTAGAGCGGGCCGGCGGCGGCGACCTGCATGCAGAGGTCCTTGCAGAAGGCCTTGAAGTCGTCGGTCTTGGCCACGAAGTCGGTCTCGCAGTTGACCTCGACCATCACGCCGATCTTCCCACCGAGGTGGATGTAGCTCTCGACCAGGCCCTGGTTGGCGGCGCGGCCGGCTTTCTTGGCGGCGGAGGCGACACCCTTCTTGCGAAGGATCGTCTCGGCTTCGTCGAGGTTGCCGTTGGCTTCCACGAGGGCCTTCTTGCAGTCCATCATCCCGGCGCCGGTCTTTTCGCGCAGGGTGTTGACGAGGGTGGCGGTGATTGGAGTGCTCATGTATTGAAACAGGGCGGGGTGCGGCGATTACTCGGCCTTCGGCTCGGGCTTCTTGGCGGCCGGGCGGCGGGTGGCCGGGCGCTTCTTGGCGGGCGCGGCACCGGTGCCGGCGGGCGCCGGGGTCTCGTCGCCACCGACAGCCTCCTCGACGAGGTCCTTGGCGGCGGCAGGCACCTCGACCTTCGAGAGATCGATCTCGGCGGCGGCGCGCTGGGCAGCCGCGGCGGCCTTCTGCTCGGCCGCGCGGGTGGCCTTGCGGCTCTCACGCTGGGCCAGGCCGGCCTGGATGGCCTCGACGATGGTGTCGGTGATGATGCGCACCGACTTCACGGCGTCGTCGTTGCCCGGGATCGGGAAGGTGACCTTGGTCGGGTCGGAATTGGTGTCGACGAGGGCGATGACGGGGATGTTGCAGCGGGTGCCCTCGGCCACGGCGATGTCCTCGTGGTTGATGTCCACCACGTACATGGCGGCGGGGATCTCGCTCATCTCGGTGATGCCGTCGAAGTTGCGCTGCATGCGGGCCATCTCGCGGCGGATCTTGGACTCCTCCTTCTTCGGGAGCTTCGCGAGCTCGCCGTCGGTATCCATCTTCTGCCACTTCTTGAACTTGGCCATCGAGGTCTTGATGGTCTCGAAGTTCGTGAGGGTGCCGCCGAGCCAGCGGTTCACGGCATAGGGCATGCCGGTGGCGGTGGCCGCCTCGCGGATGATGTCCTGCGCCTGGCGCTTGGTGCCGACCAGGAGGATGTTCTTCCCCTCGGCGACGTGATTGGTGACGAACTCGCAGGCCTTGCCGAGCAGTTCGAAGGTCTTCTCGAGGTCAACGATCGACACGCCTTGGCGGTGATCGAAGATGTACTTCTTGGACTTCGGGTTCCAGCGCTTGGTCTGGTGGCCGAAATGCACGCCGGCATCGAGCAGGTCTTTGATAACGATGTTCATAATCTATGGCTCCATTCGTCGCCACAGGCCGCCAACGAGGGCTGCCTTGCGATCACCCTTGGGATCAAGGGTTGGTTGTCTTGGTTGTTGTTGCGGACGGGAAAAGCGCCGAGAGCACCCGACCGCGCCCGGGGAGGCAAGCGGGATTTTCGCCGGCCCCCACTGATCGCCAGCGCCGGCCCCGGCCGGCGGCGGCGACAAAAAAGCCCCGGCGGAGAACCGCCGAGGCCTGGAGTCGGAAAAACGCGGTGCTCAGCGCGCGATGCCCAGCGGGCTGAAGATCACGTAGAGGATGAGTGTCGCCACCACGACCACGATGCCGGCGGTCTTGGAACCGGCCGAAGCGGTGAGGTTCAGGTTGGTGTTGGTCTTGAAGACCACCGGCTCCGGCAGCGGCTTGAGCAGGCCGATGACCCACATGACGGCCATGACGATGCCGAAGCACACGGCCATGCGATCGAGGAAGGCCAACCCGGGCGCCGCGACCTTGAAGAAGTGGAAGAGGATCGGGTTGAGCAACAAACCCACGACGCCGGTATAGCCCGGAGCGCGACGGTTGATGAAGCCAAAGACGAACACCGCCAGAATGCCGGGCGAGGCGTACCCCTGGAACTCCTGGATGTACGCGAAGATGGAGCCGAATTTGTCGAGGTTCGGGGCCACGAGGCAGCCGATCACCGCGAAGACGCCCACGGAGATGCGGCCCACGGTCACGAGGGTGCGCTGCGCCGCCTGCGGCGCGAAGTTCCGCTGGAAAATGTCCATCGTGAAGATGGTCGAGGCGGCATTGAGCACGGCAGCCAGCGAACTGACAATCGCGCCGAGCAGCGCGGCGAGCACGAAGCCGACGAGACCGGAGTTCTGCGGGATGAGATTCTTGATGAGGAGATTGAGGGCGGCATCGAACTTGTAGCCGCTCTTGATCTCGACCTCCTTGATCTCGCCACCGGCGGCGCGGACCGCGGCATTGTGCGCCGCGACCTTGGCCTGCAGTTCGGCGTGTTTGCCGATCCAGGTTTCGTCGACGACAAAGAACGTCTTCGATCCCGTGTTGCCCACCTCGCGGAGGATGGCGCGCTCGTTGGCGCGTTCCTGGGCGACGGCGAGGTCCTTGCTGTAGAGGTTGAAGGCGATGATGCCGGGAATGACGATGATGAAGGGGATCACGAGTTTCATCGCCGCGGCGAACACGATGCCCTTCTGGCCCTCGCGCAGGGAGGCGGAGCCGAGGATGCGCTGGGTGATGTACTGGTTGAGGCCCCAGTAGTAGAAATTCGGAATCCACAGGCCGATGATGAGCGCCGTCCAGGGGATGTTCTTGTCGCCCGAGGGCAGGATCATGCTCATCTTGTCGCGGTTGAGCGCGAGTAGCTTGGTGAAACCACCGGCGCCGTCGGCCACCGGATCGGGGTTGGCGCTGCCGGCGGTGAGCGCCGCCACCGGGGTGTCGCCGAGCTTGCTCATCGCGAAATAGGCGATGATGGCGCCGCAGACGATCAGGGCGATGCCTTGGATGAGGTCGGCCCAGGCCGAGGCGTTGAGACCGCCGGCGGCGATGTAGACGGCCGCCACCATGCCGATGATCCAGCACCAGTTGGTCAGCGTCAGCGTGACACCGAAGAACGCGTAGTTGGCGAACAACTCGCTCATCGTGAGCGCCCCGGCGTAGATGACCCCCGTCAACGACACGCCGATGAGCAGGATCATCGTGGCGGCGGCCATGAGCGTGCGCGCGGTGGGGTTGTAGCGATGCTCGAGAAACTGCGGGATGGTGAAGATGCCCGTGCGCAGGAAGTACGGCAGGAAGAAGAACGCCACCACCACCAACGTGATCGCCGCCATCCACTCGTAGCTGGCGATCGCCATGCCGAGATAGTCGGCCGCCTGGCCCGACATGCCGACGAACTGCTCGGAGGAGATATTGGCGGCGATCAGCGAGACGCCGATCAGCCACCATTTCAGGCCGCGGCCGGCCAGGAAGTAGGACTCGCTGTCCTTGCCTTCGCCCCTCGACTTGATCAGGCCGACCGCGATGACGGCCGCGAGGAAGAGGAAGAAGACGACGATATCGATCGTGAAGATACTGAACGTGTCGGACATACGGAGAGACACCGCGGGGGGCGGCGGGTGGGTTGGTTGAGGGCTGCGACGGGGGGCTGGGGAGACATCCGAAGCATCCGGATGCGACCCAGTGTTAAGCCGGAGCCGCTGCCGGCGAGCAAACGAAAATCCCGGCCGCGCACCAACAAGACGGGCGGTTAAAACGTCAGATGCAGATACCGGCCGCGCCGCCGGCTTTGTTTCTCGACCGACCCGCCTCGCTGGATCGTGATGGCGCCGGCCCCTGCGCCCCCTTCCCTTTCTCATTCCGCAGCCATGTTCATCAGCCAACCCTTCGGCCGCCTTCCCGACGGCCGTGAAACCCGTCTCCACCTCCTCCAGAACAAGTCCGGTGCCCGCGCCGAGATCACCGACTTCGGCGGCATCCTCGTGCGCCTCCTCGTGCCGGATCGCACCGGACAGCTCGACGACATCGTGCTCGGTTTCGCCTCGGTCGAGCCCTACGTCGACCGCTCGCCCTTCTTCGGTGCCACCATCGGCCGCTTCGGCAACCGCATCGGCGGCGCGCAGTTCACCGTCGACGGGCGCACCTACACCCTCGCCGCCAACAACACGCCCGCCGGCCAGCCCTGCAACCTCCACGGCGGCCCGCTCGGCTTCGACAAGGTCCTGTGGAACGCGACCCCCTTCAAGGAGCCCGGCGTCGCCGGCCTGCGCCTCACCCACCTCAGCCGCGACGGCGAGCAGGGTTTCCCCGGCAACCTCGCCGTCACCGTCGAGTACCGCCTGACCGACGCCAACGAGCTGCGCATCGACTACTCGGCGACAACCGACCAGGCCACCCCGGTCAACCTCACCAACCACTCGTACTTCAACCTCCGGGGCGAAGGCCGTGGCACCATCCTCGACCACCAGCTCAAGCTCCACGCCGCGCGCTTCACGCCCGTCGCCGCCAACCTGATCCCCACCGGCGAGCTCGCGCCCGTCGCCGGCACGCCCTTCGACTTCACCGCGCCGCAGCCCATCGGCAGCCGCATCGCCGCGAAGCACCCGCAGCTCGAGTACGGCAACGGCTACGACCACAACTATGTCGTCGACCCCGTCGCCGACCGGAAGCTCGCCCCCGCCGCCGAGGTGTACGAGCCCGAGACCGGCCGCGTGCTGGAGATGCTCACCGAGGAGCCCGGCTTCCAGCTCTACTCCGGCAACTGGTTGGACGGCTCGCTCATCGGCAAACGCGGCCAGCCCTACCCGCAGCGCAGCGGTTTCTGCCTCGAGGCGCAGCACTTCCCCGACTCGCCCAACCAGCCGAGTTTCCCGAACACGATCCTGCGCCCCGGGGAACGCTACGCCACGGCCACCGTGTACCGGTTCAGCACCCGCTGAGGTCTCGGCAGAGGGCCCCCACGAGAAGAGCCGGCGTGATGGCCGGCTCTTTTCGTTTCCAGATTCCTCCGGCTCAGGCCGCAGGAGCCGGCGCGGGTGCGGCAACCGCGGCCGCCGCCGGCACCTGCCCCACGTAGCCAAACGTGAGCGTGATCTCCTCGGCGAACGCCGCCTTCTCGTCGCCCACCTTCACCGTGCCCTCGAAGGTCGCCAGCGGCGCCTTGATCCGCTTCGGCCGCACGGAAAGCAGCAGGGTTTCGCCCGGCTTCACCACCCGCGAGCAACGTACGCCCTCGCAACTGGTGAAGAACACCGCCGCCGGATCGACCGGTTGCTCGAGCTCCGCCGCTCCGCTGCGCAGCAGGAACAGCACCGCGAGCTGACCGAGCGCCTCGAGCATGATCGAGGCCGGCAACACCGGGTTGTTCTTGAAATGCCCCTGGAGAAAAAACTCCGTGCCCGCGACCTGGTAGCGCCCGGTCGCCATCGCCGACCCCACCGCGGCTTCCTGGATGAAGAGAAACGGCGGCTGCATCGGCATCGCCTCCGCCACCGCCTCCGGCGGGTAGTGCTTGGGCGGCGTCGGCACCGCCTTGCCGGAGATCCGCGCCTCGATGAAGGCGTTGATGTCGGCGATCGTGCGCAGGTCGCGCAGCTCCTCGTTCTTGATGGAGACCTTCAGGCTCTCCTCCACGAGCATCACGATCTCGAGCATCGTCAGCGAATCGACCCCGAGGTCCTCGATCACCCGCAGGTCCGTCGCCCCCGTCTTCAGCCGCGGCCGGTGCTCCGGATCCACGAACCGCTCGATGATGCCCAGCACCACCGTCGGGACCGCCGTGACCTCGCCCGTGCGCCGGTAAGCCAGCGCCGCCTCCAAGGTGGCGGGCGAGCAACGTTTCAGCGACTCGCGCAACAACGCCTCATCGGTAGCACTCAGGCCGGGCGTCGCCGGGCCACTGGGGGAATCGGAAGCGGACATCGCGGGGATGTAACAGAGGCGGCAAGTATCCGCGCAAACCCAATCTTCACCCGCAGGGACCGCCCCACGGAGGCCGGCCCGCCACGGGAAGATCCGACCCGCATCGATCGCGCGCTAGCCGAAAAAAGCTCTTGCCATGCCCTCCTCCCGCCGGATGCTCTCGGCCCTTTAATCACTTTCACCATGGCTCGAATCTGCGCGATCACAGGCAAGCGTCCCTCCCGGGGAAGCATCATCCACCGTAAGGGTCAGTCCAAGAAGAGCGGAGGCATCGGCACGCACGTCACCGCGATTACCAAGCGTTGGTTCAAGCCGAACCTCCAGAAGGTCAAGGTGCGCCTGCCCAACGGGGCGACGAAGCGCATCTTGGTCTCCGTGAAGGCAATTAAAGCTGGCAAAGTCCAAAAAGCCTGACCAGCCTGTAGCTCTCCCATCCACCCGCCTGCCCCCGAGCGAGCGCTTAGCGCCCTCGGGGGCACATTTTTTCCGGCGGGTGAAAATGGAGACGCCGCCCTTCATCCGCGGAGCAAACCCAGCCGCGCCACCAGCCGACCGGCCAACGCCGGCAGCTCCGCGCGGCCCTCGATCCGCAACCCCCACAGCACCGCGCCGTAGCACGCCACCCCGAGCGGGATCCCGGTCGCCAGCACGACGATGTCGCGCCACCACGCCGGCGATACCAGCGCCTCGAGGAGCAGCCGCTCGCCCCAGACGGCGAGCGCCATCGCCGCCACGCCGGCGGCGATCTTGAGCAGATCGCGCCAGAGAGGGCGGAAAGCCAGCGCCGGGTCGCACCGTGCCAGTCGCGCCTGCAGATACCAGGCTTGGGCGACGACCGCCACATTGCTCGCCAGCGCCAGGCCCACCGTCGAGAGCGGTCCCATCAGCGCCAGGCCGAGGCCGATGTTCACCGCGAAGCTCAGCACGGCCGCGCGCACCGGCGTGCGCATGTCCTTGCGCGCGTAGAAGGCGCGCAGCACCAGATTGACGAAGGAGAAGAACGGCAACCCGGCCGCGAAGACCGCGAGCACCGGGACCATCGCCCCGGTATCCGCGGCATGGAAGGCCCCCCGCTCGAACAGCAGCCGGATGATCGGCTCGGCCAGCAACACCAGCCCCGCCGCCGCCGGGATGTTCACCACCAGGATCAGCCGCATCCCCCGCCGGTACGACTCCGCAAAAGCCCGCCAGTCGCCCTGCGCCGCCTGCCGCGCGATCAGCGGGAACACCACCGTCGACACCGCCACCGCGAAGACGCCGATCGGCAGCTCCATCAGCCGTGTCGCCAGGTTCAGCAGCGAGACCGCCGCGTCGTTGAGCGAGAGACCGACCAGCCGCAGCAGCGCCATGTTGATCAGGTACACCGCCGAGCCGACCACCGTCGGCGCCATCAGCGCGACGATTGCCCGCATCTGGGCGCTGCGACGCAGGTCCAGCCGCGGCCGCCAGCCCTCGCGCATGAGCGCGGCCGCCGGCACCGCCATCTGGAAGAAGCCCCCCACCAGCACGCCGGCGCACAGCAGCCGTATCCGCAGGCCGCCGTCGGCCGCCCAGCCGCCCCACGCGCCGCCGACCAGCGCCGCGATCATCGCCAAGTTCAGCCAGATGGGCGAAAGCGCCGGCTCGAGAAAACGCTCGAGGGTCTGCAACGCCGCGCTGAACGCCGCCGCCAGACAGACGAAGACCATGTAGGGGAAAAGCCAAACCGCCAGCTCCGCGCCCAGCCGCCAGCGGGCGATCGTCTCCGGTGCGGCGCCCAGCGCGGCCACCGGGCCCGCCCACCAGCCCGTGCCCAGCACCAGCATCGCCGCGGCCACCACGACCAGCGTCACCACCAACAACCAGCTCGCGACCTGGCTCACGAGAGCGAACGCGCCCGCCCGCTGCCGCTGCTCGAGTTCCTCGTTGAGCGTCGGCACGAACGCCGCCGTGAGCGCCCCCTCGCCGAGCAGCCGGCGGAACAGGTTCGGCAGCGTGAACGCCGTGTAGAACGCGCTGGCCAGCGCGGAGGTGCCGAAGACCGCCGCCGTCAGCATGTCGCGGACCAAGCCGAGCACGCGCGAGACCATCGTCAGGCCCGCCACCAGGCCGATGCGTTCGAGTTGTTTCGACATCTGAGGGCCTCGTTCTCCCCGCGGAGCGCCGCCGGGCGCAAGTGCATTACCCGGGCCCGCCCCTGCCTCGGTCCGTGTCTTCGCCCGTCGAGTATTTCACGATTCTGGACACCGAGGGTTGCGCAGAAGCCTCCGGGCCCCCCGCCACCCGCCAAACAGCTTGCCACCACCCGCCGCCCCGCGTATCCACCAGCACGCTTTCCCGGTCATCTTCCGGTCAACCCGCCTTCCACCTATGAAACGCCAAACCATCGCCGCGTTCCTCTCGCTCACGCTCCTCGCCGCCCTCGCCCAGGCCGATGTGGGGACCTCGCTCCTCAAGCCGAGCACCGCCACCCGCCCCAAGGACGACACCAAGGGCAGCCAGATGGGCGCCTACCAGGGCATCAAGCACCCCATCGGCGTCGTCGACTTCGAGGTCGATTCCGGCTGCGACTTCGACGACGGCGCGAAGGCCAACATGCGCGCCATGCTCGAGTCCGCCCTCTTCGCCACCAACCGCTTCGTCATCGTCGAGCGCGGCAACCTCGACGCCGTGATGAACGAGCAGGACCTCGCCTCCAGCAAGCGCGCCGCGAAGTCCACCGGCGTGGCGCAGACCGGCAAGATCCGCACCGCCCGCTACCTCGCCACCACCCTCATCACCGAAGTGTCGAGCAACACCTCCGGCGACTCCGGCGGCATACGCATCAAAGGCTTCACCATCGGCGGCTCCGCCACCAAGTCCTCCATCGTCCTGGTGGTGAAACTCGTCGACACCACGTCCAGCGAAGTCGTCGCCAGCGAGCGGATCCGCGGCGTCGCCGGCAAGTCCGGCCTCAACCTCGGCTACAGCGAGTCCCGCTGGGGCGGCGAACTCGGCACCTTCGCCAAGACCCCGATCGGCGAGGCCGCCCAGGACTGCATCAACCAGGCGGTCAAATTCATCGCCTCCAAGATGGAGTCCTACCCGGTCGAGGGCAACGTGGTCTCCGTCTCCGAGGAGGCCATCAACATCAACCTCGGCACCAACTACGGCATTCGCGCCGGCCAGACCTTCGCCATCCGCCGCAAGGGCGAGGTCCTCACCGATCCCGAGACCGGCGAGATCCTCGGCTCCAGCGAAGGCGAGACGCTCGGCATGATCGAGGTCGTCAGCCCCAAGGAGAAGTTCTCCACCTGCAAACTCGTCAGCGGCGACCTGCCCGACCGCGGCGACACCGTGGTGCTCCAGTAGGCGCCCGCCCCGTTTCTCGCGCCCGCCCCTGCCCGGGGCGGGCTTTTTTGTCCACCCGCCGCCCTGCCCTGGCCATTGACCCCGCCGCACCGGCCCGACATCTTCCGCGCGCCACCCTCCGCCCATGCCGCTCATTCCCCGGCTCACCGAAAAACTCCAGCGCCACCCGAAACGCTTCGTATTTCCGGAAGGCGCCGATCCGCGCGTGATCCAGGCGGCCCGCCAGCTCGTCACCCGCCGCATGGGCGCGCCGATCCTCCTCGGCGAACGCGCCGTCATCAAGGATGCCGCCCTCCGGCTCGACATCTCCCTGCAGGGCATGCGCGTCATCGATCCCGCCCGGTCCGCCGACCTCGACGATTTTGGCGCCCGCTATTTCGAACTCCGCAAGAGCCGCGGCCTGTCCCCCGCCGAGGCCCGCGCCGCGATGGCCGATCCGGCGTTCTTCGCCACCATGATGCTCGCCACGGCCCAGGCCGACGCGCTCATCGGCGGCGCCACCGTCGCCGCCGCCAGCGCCCTGCGCCCGCTCTTCCAGATCATCCCCCGGCAGGAGGGGGTGAATACCGCCTCCTCCGTCATGGTCCTCGACTTCGACGAGAACAAGGTCGGCCTCGACGGCTCGCTCTTCCTCGGCGATTGCGGCGTCATCCCCGACCCCACCGCCGAGCAACTGGCCGACATCGGCATCACCGCCGCCCGCATCGCCCACCATCTCACCAACGACACCCCGCGCGTCGCCTTCCTGAGCTACTCCAGCCACGGCAGCTCCACCCATCCCTCCGTGCTGAAGATGCGCGCCGCCACAGAGCTCGCCCGCGCCAAGATCCCCGAGCAGAAGTTCGCCATCGAGATCGACGGCGAAATGCAGGTCGACGCCGCGCTCGATCCGCGCACGGCCACCGCCAAGAACATCGCCGGCGGGGTCGGCGGCCGGGCCAACGTGCTCATCTTCCCCGACCTCAACTCCGGCAACATCGCCTTCAAGCTCGTGCAGGTCCTCGCCGGCGCCAACACTTTCGGCCAGATCATCACCGGCCTCTCGCGCCCGGCCGCCGAGATCAGCCGCGGCTCCAGCGCCCACGATGTGCTCGGTGCCGCCGCCATCGTCGGCGTCCAGGCCATCAGCCACAACCTCCTCTACGGCCACGACTGATCCGATTGCGGATTTCGGATCTCGGATTGCGGCTTCCCAGGCGCGCCCCGCCCCCTCTCTCCACCCACAGGCCCGCCCTCCAGAATCGATCATCCGCGCGCACGGATCCTGCCCCCTCCCCCCATTCCGCAATCCGCATTCCGCGTTCCGCTATTCTCCCATGCCCACCACCGCCATGCCCGCCGGCTTCCAGGAGGCCCCCGAAGGCCTCCTCGCCAAACCGACCAACAACACCACCAAGCGCATCTTCGTCGCCGGCACCCGGATGAACGAGGGCAAGACCACCACCTGCCTCGGCCTCTTCGCCGCCCTCCAGACCCTGTATCCGCGGGTCGGCTTCATCAAGCCCGTCGGCCAGCGCTTCGTCGAGGTCGAGGGCCACCAGATCGACGAGGACTCGGTGCTCCTCGACACCATCTACCACGTCAAGGTCCCCATCGAGAGCATGAGCCCCGTCACCATCGACGGGAAGTTCACCCGCCGCTACCTCACCGATCCCGCCGGCATGCTGCCCGCCCTCGTCGACCGCATCTGCCGCGCCTTCGACCGCGTCTCCTGGGAGAAGGACTTCACCATCATCGAGGGCACCGGCCACGCCGGCGTCGGCTCTGTCTTCGACCTCTCCAACGCCAAGGTCGCCCATCTGCTCGACGCCAAGGTCATCCTCGTCTCCTCCGGCGGCATCGGCCGCCCCGTCGACGAGATCGCCATGAACAAGGCCCTCTTCGACCGCGAGGGGGTCGAGGTCATCGGCGCCATCGTCAACAAGGTCGAGGCCGACAAACTCGGCTTCATCGCCGACTACGCCGGCCGCGGCCTCGCCCGCCTCGGCGTGCCGCTGCTCGGCGTGCTCCCCATCCAGAAAACCCTCACCTCGCCCAACCTCGCCCAGATCGTCGAGGAGATCGGCGGCCGCTGGCTCAACGGCCGCGCCGGCGGCGCCAACGAGCGCATCGACGAGGTCGTCATCGGCGCCATGACCGCCAAGGGCGTCGTCGATGTGCTCAAACCCGGCGTGCTGCTCGTCACCCCCGGCGACCGCGACGACCTGCTCTTCGCCACCATCTCCACCGCCGGCCTCTCCGGCGGCCGTGTCGTCTCCGGCATCGTGCTCACCGGCAACACCCTCCCGCACCCGCGCCTGATCGAGCTGCTCTCCCGGACCCCGATCCCGGTCGTCGCCGTCGCCGACGAGGCCTACGCCGTCGCCTCGAAGATCAACAGCATGACGATCAAGACCCAGCCGCAGGACGCCGACAAGATCCCGATCATCAAGCGCATGGTCCTCGACCACGTCGACCTGCGCAAACTGCTCGCCTCGTTCTGAGCCCGCCCTGCGGAATCCTCAGCCTCGCCCCGGAAAACAAACAGCCGCCTCGCACCGGAGGCGGCCGTTGGAAACTGCCCGGGAATCGCAGTTGGGTCAGATGCCCTTCTTCACCAGCACGGTGTAGCTGACCAGCGAGCCCTTCGGCGACACGAAGAAGACGTCCCGGTACTGGCCCACCGGAATATCGAGGCTGTAGTAGCGCGCCGTCGTCGCCTCGGCCTGGTCCTGCAGGAGGAAGCGGCAGGCCACGCCGACCTGTACCGGTACATCGATCACATTGCGCACGCGCATCCACGTCCGCACGCGCCCGTCGGTGAGCGGATGCGCCTCGATCGAGGTCAGCTTCACCATCGAGGTGAACGCCTTCGCGAAGTCCGCGCTCACCGGCACCAGCACCATGCCGGTCCAGTCGCGCTCCACCAGCTCCGCGGTGGCGCCGTCGGCGGTCAGCCCGCGGGTGGGCGGCTGGCTGCCGTAGTTGATCGGTGAATCCACGATGGGCGCCTTGGCCCCGGCGTCGAGCGAGGCGATCGCCTGCGGAAAGCCGGTGGCCTCCACCTGTTCGTGCTGCACGCCGCCCTCCATCGGCTCGATCAGGCGTTCGACCACGGCGGCCGCCTCGGCGGAGACCGGCGCCGCGATCACGGGTTCGGGAGCCGCCGGGGGCGGCGGAGGCGGGGCGGGTTGGGCAACGGTGGCCGGCTTGGCGGGCTTCGCCGGCGCCGCGGATTGGGGCGTCGAACAGCCGGCGACAAACAGGCCGGACAACGCGAGACTGATGGCGAGGGTATAGGGTTTCATGCAGTGGATGTGGGGGTTTGCTGGGAGCAGGGAACCGCGATGACAATGATAGGCGGTGATGACACGATAATGTTTCAGGCCGCGCTGGGAAGACTCACCTCCGCCGCCCGGGAAATAAACAAAAACTTACGGCGCCGGCGTCGCGCCGCTCGGCGCCGATTCGTTCGTGCAATCCCGCCGCCACCCATGCCAGAGTCGCCCCGCGATGAAATCCCCCTGGGACACGCTCAAGCTTCTCGCCGATCCCACCCGCCTGCGCCTGCTCGCCCTGCTCCTGCGCGAGGAGCTCTCCGTCGCCGAGCTCCAGGAGATCCTCGACATGGCCCAGTCCCGCGTCTCCTCCCAGCTCTCGCTGCTGCGCCAGGCCGGCTTCGTCCTCGATCGCCGCGACGGCAAACGCGCCTACTACTCGCTCCGCCCCGGCCTCGACCAGCGCCAGCTCACCCTCCTGCGCACCGCCGCCGAGGCCATCGCCGACCAGCCCGAGTCCGCCGACGACCGTGCCAATCTCGAGCGCGTGCTCGCCCGCCGCCGTCGCCAGTCGGAGGAGTACTTCAACCTCGTCGCCGGCCGCCTCGGGAAGAACTACTGCCCCGGTCGCTCGTGGGAAGCCATCGGCCATCTCGCCCTGCGCCTCGTGCCCGGCATCGTCGTGGCCGACCTCGGCGCCGGCGAGGGCCTGCTCTCCCAGCTGCTCGCCCGCCGCGCCGCCCAGGTGTGGTGCATCGACAACTCCCCGCGTATGGTCGCGGTGGGCACAGAGCTCGCCAAGAAGAACGGACTGGAGAATCTCCGTTACGTCCTCGGCGACATCGAGACCGTCCCTCTCGGCGAAGGCACTGTCGACCTCGCCATCCTCAGCCAGGCCCTCCACCACGCCGAACACCCGCAGCGCGCCGTCGACGAGGCCAGCCGCATCCTCAAACCCGGCGGCCAGCTCATCGTCCTCGACCTCAAGGCCCACGATTTCGAGCAGGCCCGCGAGCTCTATGCCGACCGCTGGCTCGGTTTCAAGGAGAGCGCCCTCCACGGATTCCTCAAGAAGGCCGGTCTCACGCAGGTCGAGGTCAGCACCGTCGCCCGCGAGACCGAGGAGCCCTGCTTCGAGACCCTGCTCGCCGCCGGCTTCAAGCCCGGCCGCTGAAGCAGGCCGCCAGCAGCGCCGTCCCTCCGCTGGCCACTGGCCACCGGCAACCGGCGACCGGTCACCGTCACCGTTCCCCGGTTGACCGCGCTCCAGCGCGCCCGCTTGCTGGCCGGATGCCGTGGGAAGTGCAACTCCGCCAGGGACTCCATCTGCCCCAGATCGACTGGTGGCTCGACGCGCCCCGCCCGGCCCCGCGCGCGTTCATCTCGCATGCGCACTTCGACCATATGGCGCGGCACCGTCTCACGCTCTGCACCGAGGCCACCGCCCGCCTCATGTACGCCCGCCAGCCCGCCCGCCGCGAACTGATCGAGTTGCCCTTCGGCCGTACCCATGAGCTCACTCCGGACTGCCACGTCACCCTCGTCCCCGCTGGCCACATCATCGGTTCCGCGCAGTTCCTCGCCGAGTCCGAGCACGGCCGGCTCCTCTACTCCGGCGACTTCAAGCTCCGCCCCGGCCGCGCCGCCGAGGTCTGTGCCGTGCCGCGCGCGGATGTCCTGATCATGGAGACAACCTTCGGCCTGCCGAAGTACCGGCTCCCCCCGGCCGAGGGCGTGATCGCCGACATGGTGCGCTTCTGCCGCGAGACGCTGGCCGCCGGCGCCGTCCCCGTGCTCCTCGGCTACAGCCTCGGCAAGGCCCAGGAGATCCTCGCCTCGCTCGCCGGCGCCGAGCTGCCCGTGATGCTCCACCCCGAGATCCTCCGGCTCACCCAGCTGTGCGAGCGGCTCGGACTCGCGTTCCCCGCCCACCGGGAGTTCGACGCCCTCGCCGCGCCGGGCCACGTCGTCATCGCCCCGCCGCAGGCCTCGAAAGCCTGGTTCGGCCGCCTCGCCCCCCGCCGCACCGCGATGATCACCGGTTGGGCCCTCGACTCCTCCTGCAAGTACCAGACCGGCTGCGACGCCGCCTTCCCGCTCTCCGACCACGCCGACTTCCCCGAGCTGCTCGAATTCGTCGAGCGCGTGCAACCCAAACGCGTGCTCACCGTGCACGGCTTCGCCGCCGAGTTCGCCCAGACCCTCCGCGCCCGCGGCCTCGACGCCACCGCCATCGGCCGGGAGAACCAGCTCGAGTTCCCCCTCGGCGGTTGAGTCACCAGCCCAACCCCATCCACGCCACGCCAAGGACCGACAGGACCCAAAACCCGCTGGCCCGCGGCACCCGCCCTCTTTTCCGTGGTCCGACCTCCCACCCGCCTCTCCCCGCCATGCGCCGCTGCCCGCTCCTTCTTGTCCTCCTCGCCTCGCTCGTCGCCCGCGCCGGCGACGAACCGACCGCGGCCCTCGCGCCCATACCGGAGCCGGCGACCGCCCAGCCCGCGCCGGCCGAGCTCGCCGCGCCGGTGGCCGCGTCCGTCGGCTTCATCCGCCCCGGTGAGGCCTTCGAGCTGCGCATGACCTACGGTCTGCTCGGCACCGCCGGCACCACCCGCATCGAGACCTCCGCCGAAAACTCCGCCGCCGCCCCACGGTTCCGCATTCGCGTCGCCGCCCAGAGCAGCGGCATCGTCGACACCTTCTACTCCGTCGTGAACAATTCCGAGTCGGTCCTCGACGCCACCACCGGTCGGCCACTCACGATCTCCATCAAGGGTCAGAGCGGAAAACGCCTCACCGAGAAGACGACCACCTTCGACTACGCGATAGGCCGGGCGGTTCACGTGAACACGATCCGCCCCCACCACAACGCCACCGTCGCGCTGCCCGCCGAACCCGCCTACGACATCATGGTCGCCCTCATGCAGGCCCGCGACTGGCGGCTCCGGCCCGGCGAGTCGCGCCGCGTGCTCTGCGTCAACGACGAGGACTTCTTCCCCATCGAGGTCACGGCGCTCCGCGAAGAGCGCGTGAAGACCCCGGCCGGCACCTTCGACACCGTCGTGCTCGAACCGAAACAGGTCGGTCCCCTCACCGGGTTCTTCAAGAAGGGCGGGGCGCTCAAGGTTTGGATCTCGAAAGGCGACCGCCCCCAGATCGTCCGCCTGGATACAAAGACGAAGATCGGCACGATCGTCGCCGTCCTCACCAAGGAGGAGCGGCGCGCCCCGGCCCCGCCCGAGTCTCGCTGAGCCACCGGGCCTACGGCGCCGGCAGCGCCTCCAGCGACCGCCGCGCGTGCTCGAAACCCGGCACCTTCTCCAGGATCGCCGTAAACACCCCGCGCGCCTCCGCCGCCCGGCCGAGCGCCGCCAGCATGCAGCCGTGTTTCCAGCTCAACCACGGATTGGGAAACAGCCGCGCGTACTCCCGGTAGTAGGGTTCCGCCAGATCAAAGCGGTTGAAGGACTCCGCCAGCGCGGCGACCTCGTAGGTCGCCGTCAGCGGGTCGAGCCGCGCGGCCGCCGCGGCATGGCGTTCCGCCGCGCCCGCCGGTCCGGCCCCGGGCGAATGAAGGTGGAAGCGCAGGAGTCCCATCTGCGCGTCGACGCACTCCGCGTCGGTCGCGGCGGCAAGCTCGAGCTCCGTGCGCGCGCGGCCGAGCAACGCCGCTTGCGCCTCGCCCTCGGCCTCGCCGGCCTGCGCCAGCAACGCCTCGCCGAGCCGGCTGCGCATTGCCGCGCTCGCCGGCTTCATCGCAACCGCGCGAGCGAACTGCGCCACCGCCTCCGCAGGGCGCTTCTGCTGCAGCCGGATCTGTCCGAGCAGTGAGCAGGCATCCGCCGTCGCCGCCTCGCCGTCCG
Source organism: Verrucomicrobiota bacterium (assembly GCA_023457035.1). Taxonomy (GTDB): domain Bacteria; phylum Verrucomicrobiota; class Verrucomicrobiia; order Opitutales; family Opitutaceae; genus CAJCBL01. The sequence goes on along the minus strand of JAEWNN010000013.1, from coordinate 26,787 downwards.
CCAGCGGAGCCGCCAGGCGCTCGGCTTGCGCGAGGTCGCCCGACTCGAAGGCCGCCGTGGCCTGGACAAACGGCGAAGGGGCAAAGGCATCGTCGTCCGCAGCCCGGCCGGCCACGGTCATGCACAGAAGGAGCGCCGCCAGCGGCAATCGAGACCGCCGCCACGCGCAGAACGGAGAACGCCCGGGTTTCATGTCCCGCGCATAATGCCGGCCCCCGCGATTTTCCCCGAAAAAAACGATAGCGGGCCGCGCCGCGCCAGCGCAGCGCATGCTACGGGTTGTCTCCGCGCGGCGGCGCCGCCGCCATCCCCGTGCCGCCGCGCTCGACCGCGCCCGCCAACTGCGCCACCCGGGCCGGTTCGATCAGGAAACGCCACGGCTTCGCCGCCCACACCGGACCGGCGAAATCCACTCCGATCCGCGGCGTCGCCCGCACCCAGGCTCTGGGCACACGCACGCCGCGATCCTCCACATGCAGTCCGCTCGCCGGCGCCACCGCCGCGCGGTCGAGCCGCCGGTCGATCCCCAGCGCGCGCGTCAACCGTCCGGGGCCGGCCGCCCCCGCCACCCCGCGTATCAGCACCGCCGCCGGCCAATCCGCCGGCCCGGTCACGAGGTTGAGCATCTCGTGCACACCGTAGCAAAGGTACACGTACCAGCAGCCGCCGGCCCGGTACATCGTCGCCGTGCGCGCCGTCCGCCCCGCGCGGGCGTGGCAGGCCAGGTCGCGTTCGCCGTCGTAGGCCTCCACTTCCGTGATCAGGCGCGCCTCCACCACGCCGTCGCGGGTACGCACGAGGAACTTGCCAAGCAGCTCGCGTGCGAGCCGCACCGTGGCGCGCGCCCGCCAATGCTCCGGCGGCAGCACCGGACCGGACAGAGGAAACACGTTTGCCGCGGAGCGCATGCCACCGCAAATTGCCGCCTCCGCTCCTCGGAGCCACCGAATTCTCCCCGCCCATCATGCCCCATCTCCTCACGCTCACCGCCAACCTTCTCTGGGAGCAGACCCTCCTCTTCAAGGAGTGGCAGCCCGACCGCACCCAGCGCGCCCAGCGCTCCTCCCACCAGGTCGGCGGCAAGGGCATCAACGTTTCAAAGATGTTGACACGCCTCGGTGCCCCGAACTCCGCCGTCTGCTTCCCGGGCGGAGCCACCGGCGCTGTCGTGGAAGCGTGGTTGCGCGAGCGCGGCTTCGTCCTGAAGCCGTTCCCCGCCGCCGCCCCCGAGACCCGCAGCGGCGTGGTCATCCGCAGCCTGCGCACCGAGACGACTTTCCTCGGCCCCGACCAACCGCTCGATCCCGCCGCCGTGCGTTCCGCCGCCGCGCTCCTCGCCGCCGAGCCGAAGGAGTCCGTCCTCGCCGTCTGCGGCAGCATCCCCGGCTGGGAAGGGCCCACTGGCGCCGCCTTCCGCGAGTTGTTCCAGTCTTGGCGCGGCCAGCTCGTCGCGGACACCTACGGTCCGCCCCTCAAATGGTTGGTCGAGCGACCGCTCGCCCTCGTGAAAATCAACCGCGAAGAGTTCGACCGCCTCGTGCCGTCCGACCCCGGCGACAGATCCGAGCTGGCCTTCACCATGCGGCTGGCCGAGACCGTCGCCCGCTACCCCGTCGCCGCGTGGATCATCAGCGACGGCGCCAAGCCCGTCTGGTGCGCCCTCAAGGACGGCACGACCACGACGCTTCGTCCGCCGCCGGTCCGCGAAGTCTCCGCCACCGGCTCCGGCGATGTCCTGCTCGCCGCACTGCTCCACGCGCACTTCAATCTCGGCCAAGCTTGGCCCGAGGCCCTCGCCTACAGCCTGCCGCTGGCCTCAGCCAATGCCGCCCATGAAGGCATCGCCGAGTTCCCGCTGCCGGCGGCGAAGTGAGGCGCCGCGACGCCGTACCAGCCCGATGAAGAACCCCGGGCGCGCCAGACGCGAGGGCCACGGGGCCCTGCGTTTTCCCCGCAACCTTTCCCGCCGCCGCCGGTCGTAGCCTGCACTCTCTTGCCCGCGGTGTGCGAAAAGTCCGTTTTTTGACCGCCGCGGACCATGGCAGCCCTTGCTCTCGGGTGGGCAAGTTGCCATGAAGTCTACCAGCCGCCCGCACCCATCCACTTATCTCCGCACACCATGAACAAACGTGGCGTCATCATCGCTGCCGTCGTCGTCCTCATCGCCCTTGTGGCCTTCTTCGCCTACCGCTCCCACGCCGACAAGGTCGCCCAACAGAAGGAGCGGGCTCGGCAGGAACAGCTCGCCCAAGAGGCCGAGCGAGCCCGAGCCGAAGCCCAGCGCAAGGCCGAGGCCGAAGCCGAAGCCAAACGACTCGCCGAGTTGAAGGCCCAGCAGGAGGCCGCCGAGAAGGCCCGCCTCGCCGAGATCCAGCGACTCGAGCAGGAAGCCGCCGAGAAGGCCCGCCTCGCCGCCGAGGCCGAAGCCCAGCGCCTCGCCGCCGAAGCCGAAGCCCGCCGACTCGCCGCTCTCGAAGCCGAGCGCGAAGCCCAGCGCCTCGCCGAGTTGCGCGCCCAGGAGGCCCGCGATGCCGAGGCCGCCCGCCTCGCCGCCCTCAAGGCCCTCGAGGACGCCGAGAACGAGCGCAAAGCCGCCGAGGAGCGCGAACTCGCCCGCCTCGCCGCCCTCAAGCGCCAACAGGAACTCGAGGCCCTTGCCGCAATCCAGGAACGCATCGCTGTCGGACGCATGGTTTTTCCCGATGACTACAAGCGCCGCCGCCACTACGACATGAACGTCGGCCTGATGCAGGCAGGCCTGCTCGCGGCGCCGGAACCCGTGATCCCGCCCTCCGGCGCAAAGAAGTAACCCGCCGCCAGCACCGCCCGTTTTGCCAAGCCGGCCCGTTCGCGGGCCGGCTTTTCTTTTTCAGTCTGGGCCGGCGCCTCTCACGCCGCATTGCGCCGCCGCCAGCCCACGCCGAGCAACAGCATTGCGGCGCCCATCAGACCATAGGTCGACGGCTCCGGTACGACTCCTCCCTGGGGGCGATCAAAACCCGCTCGGACCGCGAAGACGAAATCGTTGAAATCCGAATCGCGATGCGCTCCGCCCTCACGGATGTCCTCGAACGCAAAGATGATGAACGGATCAAGAATCCCCGGTGTCATGTTCATATCACGGACCGAAGTAATCGGATCTAGGGTCCCATAATAGGACTGCAGGTCCGAGCCCGTCGGCACATTGAGGTCCGGATCGAACACGTAGTATTTGCCGCCTTGGGCGCCGAGCGTGGGCCCGGTACCGATGTTCGGCCCGAACACCCCAGTGCCGGTGACGAAGAAGTCGAGCGACTCTCCCGGCGCCAGGGTCAGCTTCACGTAGTCGCCAAACCACCGATTTCTGGCCCCGTGTTTGTCGATCGTCTGCACACTGTCGGCGAGCAGGATATCGACACCGTTTTTCGTGTAGCCGAAGTCATCCCACCATCCAGCGCTCTCTCCGAGGAACACAACCTCAATGCGGAGGACATGCTTGCCATAGGTCGGATCGTTCCAGAATGGCGTGGCGTAGGAAATGGATTTCAGACTCGTCGCGCCCCAGTTGGCCGTCCAGCCGGACCAAGAGCGGTTGGCGTCCACGAAAGCAGCCGGGCACCCCAGCGGGGGACTCGGACTACTGGGGACATTGGCATCGCTCGCGATTCTGAACTCCGGGGCAAACCAGGCGCTGTAGTCCGTCAACCTGTCACCGGTTGCCTTGGACAACCCGCCGTACATCGATACCGCCGCCAGCGAGGCGGCGAAGACCAGTAGCCTTTTCATGTTATCACCTCTTGGGTTTGAACTGCGATTCTTGCGCGCGGGGTCCGGCCGCAGACCAACGAGCCGTTCCTTCTACTACCCGTCGACCGCCCAGGGAATCAGCCCAAGCCCGGTTTTCGCCTGCGCAGAAGCCCGATGCCCGATGGGGTCCGCCACCGCGCCCGCCTTGCGGCTCACGCCGGCCCGTCCGCCCACACCCCTGCGATCTCGCCGCCGCAAAACGCGCACCGGCCACCGCGCACGAAGCAGCCGTGCAACCGGTACCCGTCGCGCTCGATCACGCAGCGGCCGCAGTGCGGGCACCACGTCCGCTCGCCGTCGCGGTCGCGGACGTTGCCGGTGTAGACGTACCGCAAGCCCCTCGACCGTGCGATGCCGCGCGCGCGGGTGAGCGTCGCCAACGGGGTCACCGATCGGTCGCGCATCTGGTAGTCGGGATGAAACGCGGAGAAATGCCACGGCACGTCCGGCCCGAGATGTTCGGCGAACCAATCGCTCGCGCGCTCCAGCTCCACCTCGCTGTCGTTCAGGCCGGGAATGAGCAACGTCGTCACTTCGAGCCACACGCGCGTTTCCCGGTGCAACCACGCGAGGGTGTCGAGCACCGCGCCGAGCCGCGCGCCGCACTGCCGGCGGTAGAACTCGTCGCTGAACGCCTTCAGGTCCACGTTGGCCGCGTCCATCCCGGCGAAGAACTCCCCGCGCGCCGCCAGCCAGATGTAGCCGGCCGTCACCGCCACCGTGCGCAACCCCGCCGCGCGGCACGCCGCCGCGACCTCCAGCGCCTGCTCGGCGAAGACCACCGGGTCGTTGTAGGTGAACGCCACCGACGCGCAGCGCTGCTCCGCCGCCATCTCCGCGATCCGCTCCGGCGCGACCGCCGCGGCCATCAGCCCCTCCTCGCGCGCCCGGCTGATCCGCCAGTTCTGGCAGTACCGGCACGCAAGGTTGCAGCCCACCGTGCCAAACGACAGCACGCGCGAGCCGGGGAGGAAGTGGGCGAGCGGCTTCTTCTCGATCGGATCGACGGCGAATCCGCTGCTGCGCCCATGCGCCAGCAGCCGCATCGCGCCCCCGCGGTTGCCGCGCGAGAAGCAGAAGCCGTCCTGCCCCTCGCCCAGCTTGCACGCCCGAGGGCACAGCTCGCACTCGATCCGGCCATCCACCCGCGGACGCCACCAGCGGGCCAGGGGCAGCTCCGCCGTCGTCTTCATGTGGCTCCCGTCTCCGTGACCTTCCGCGCCGCGAAGCGCTGCAGTCGCACCGGCTCCTTGGCGCCGATGCCCGCCTTCGACCGCGCGATGGCCACCTGCTGCGCGACACTCGTGACCTCCGGGATGTCCGGCAACAGCAGCCCGCGCCGCCCGTCGGCCGCGCGCACCACCACCCCCCAATGTCGCGGGTCGAGCTCCGCCTCCGACGCGATGTCTTCCAGCGGTTCGAGCACCGTCACCTCGACCCGCAGCGCCGCCAGTTCGTCCGGCCCCACCGGCGAGAACCGCGGATCGTGCAGCGCGGCCTCGCGCGCCATGCGCCAAGTCTCCGCAGCGAGGTCGCCCGTGTGCGACTCCATGGTGCCGATGCACCCGCGCAACCGCCCCTCGGCGGTGTGCAACGTCACGAACACTCCGTTGTCGCCCGGGCAGTCGCCCGGCCGTGGCGCCACCCACTCCGCCGGCAGTTGCAGCGCCGCCGTGATCGAGGCGCGCGCCAGCGCCGGCAGCATCGCCAGCCGGTCCACCGTCATCGAACCGCACGCCTCGCTCGCCTCCGCCGCGGCAAACAGCACCGCCACGCCATAGCCCACGCCAAAGGGCCCCTCGTAGCCGAGCACCTCGCGCCCGTCGGCGCGCCAACCGACCGCCCCGAGTGCGAACAACGTCGATTCGACCACGTCCTCCGCCGCGTTCTCCTGCCACCGCTCCACGGCGGCGGCCAGCCCGCGCGTCGCCCCGCTGCGTAGTTGCGCGATAAACGCCTGGTCGAATTTCGCCGCCTCCGGGTCGTAACCGCAGGGCGCACCCGGCTGGAGGCGATGGCTCATGTCGCCGCTCGCCACCACGGCCATCGGGCGGCCGAGCCGGGCCGCGGCCGCCGCCACGCACTCACCCAGTTCTCCGATACGCGAGTTGTCGGCCCCCGCGAGCGCCACCACCACGGTGGGGCCGCCCCAGCCGGCCTGCGCCAGGTGCCAGAGCGGCACCACGCTGCCGTGGTCGAGTTGCGAGGCCGGCAGGTTCGCGGTGGGAATCGCGCGGGCCGCCGCCTGGCTGCGCAGCTCGGTCGTCAGAGCGCTGTCGCCGGGCAGCCGCACCTCCGAATGCGACGCCCCGAAACGCACCAAGGAGCCGGAGACGCCACCCGAGGTCAGGGCGAACGCACGTTCCGCCCGCGCCGCGTGCGGCGACACAAGCACCACGGCCTCGGGATGGGTCGCGACCAGCCGGCGGGAGGCCTCGCCCATCGCCTCGTAGGAGGAGCGGCACGCCTCCAAGCGTCCGCCCGCCACTGCAGGAACCAGGATGGGGGCATGCGGCAACAGGATGGCGATCGGGATCGATCCGCGGCAGGCAGCGGGAGGTTCAGCTTTCATGATGCCGGTGACGCTGGCGGTGGCCCTCGTTGGGCGGAGCGGCCGCCGGAGCGCGGAGAAAGATCGCGCCGATGCGCCGGGTTCTCAACCCGGCCGGCCGATCGCGAGCCGTTCAACGCGAACCTCCGAGGGAAATCGCCCGCCGCCGAAAGTTGCCCCAAAAAGGTCTTGCTTCCCTCCGATCCGGCCCGTTTCTTCGCGAGCTTTTCCAATGAAAGCCACCATCAAGACACAGGGGAAACAGTTCGTCGTCACCGAGGGCGACGTTCTGATCGTGGATCGTTTTCCCCAGGCCGAACAGGGCTCCACAGTCGAGATCAACGACGTTCTCTCCGTCGGCGAAGGAGCCGAGATCAAGATCGGCACCCCCACGGTGGCCGGCGCGTCCGTCACCGCCGAGGTCCTCGAGAACAAGCGCGGCAAGAAGATCGTCATCTTCAAGAAGACCAAGCGCAAGGGCTATGACCGCCGCACCGGTCACCGCCAAGACCTCACCGTCCTCAAAATCAAAACCATCTCTGCCTAAGGAATCGTCATGGCGCACAAGAAAGGTCAGGGCACATCCTCCAACGGTCGCGACAGCAAGCCGAAGAACCTTGGCATCAAGCTCTACGGCGGTCAGGCGGTCATCGCCGGCAACATCATCGTCCGTCAGCGCGGCACGCGTTATCACGCGGGCGCCGGCGTCGACATGGGCCGCGACCACACCCTCTTCGCGATCCGCGACGGCGTGGTGAACTTCGACAAGGAACACCGCAAGGTCAGCGTGCAGTAAGCGCGGCTCCCCATCCCTCTCCGCGCACCGCCCCAAGCGGTGCGCTTTTTTGTGCCCCGCCGCGGCGCCCTCCTCCCGAATCGCCCCCGCCCGCGCGTTCTGCGCCGCCGTCCTTGCCAGCCCGCCCCCCGCCCGCTATTCGCCCCATCATGCTTCTGCGCTCCGTCGCCGCCCTGCTCCTCTTTGCCCTCCCAGCCCTCCTCCCCGGTGCCGTCGATATCGTGCGCGTCTGGCCCGCCTACCGCGACGCCGACTCCTTTCGCCGAATCTCCGAGTACCTCGGCGGGCGCGAGAGCTCTGGACGCGAGATCGTCCTGCGCTCCCAAGCCGATAAGCGCGACGGCTACTACTTTCTCACCCGAGTGAAGTCCGACCTCGCCATCGAGGCCGCGAACCTCGTCGTCGAAGTCGTGCTGCCCGGCAACCCGGCCGTCCGCACCTTCACCTTTCCCGCCCCCATCGCCTCCGGCGCGAAGGTCTATCAGCTCGGTGTCACCGGCACCGATTGGCCCGCCAAGACCATCCGCCCCGCCGCCTGGCGGGTGACCGCTCGCAGCGCCGACGGCGCAGTTCTCGCCGAACTCGCCAGCTTCCTCTGGAGTGGCCCCATGGCCGCGAAATAGGACACCGGTCCCATGCCCGCCGCCACCCGACCCGCCCGCGCCGATCCGGGGTGGTCGCCGTGGGAGCCGCTCGCCCTGCCGCACCGTTTCACACCGGCGAGCCTCCGCGAGACACTCGATGGCGGACAGGCCTTCCGCTGGCGCTGGCACGACGAACCCGCGGCTTGGCAGGGGATCTTCGGCGAACACGCCGTCCAGCTGCGACTCGGCGCTGGTGCCACGCCCGGCGGGCCGCAGCGGAACCACAGTCCCGATCCCCTGTGGTTCCGCGCCGCCACGGACCCGATCCGCACGCGCGCCGCCCTCGGCCACTACCTCGGGATGACCGGCGAACTTGAGACCGTGCTCGCCCGCCTTCCGTTGACGAGCGACGCCGTGCTTGCCGCCGCCGTGGCCGCCTGCCCCGGCTTGATCCTGCTTCGCCAGCCCTTCGCCGAAGCGCTGCTCGCCTTCATCCTCAGCTCGACCAAGCAGATTCCCCAGATCCGGCAGCTCTGCGAGACGCTCGCGCTTCGCTTCGGCGCCGAACTGGCGCCCGGGCTCCACGCCCTGCCGACCTGGGAACGGCTCGCCACCGTCGGTGAACGCGAGTTGCGCGCCTGCGCCCTTGGCTTCCGCGCCCGTTACGTGCACGAGACGGCGCAGCTTCTCGCCGCCCACCCCGGCTGGCTCGCCGCGATCGAGGCTGCGGCGTATCCGGAGGCCAGAACCGCGCTCGGCACGCTCCCCGGCGTGGGCGAGAAGGTCGCCGACTGCGTGCTGCTCTTCGGGGCGGGCCGGCTGGAGGCGTTTCCCGTCGACGTGTGGATCCTGCGCACCCTCGCCGAGCACTACGGCCTGCACGGTTGGCGGCCCGCCCAGCTCGCCCAGTTCGGCCGTGCCCACTTCGGCCCGTTCGCCGGGCTCGCCCAGCAGTACCTCTTCGCCGCCGCCCGTAGTCGGCGCCGGTGACTCGCCCCACCCGAGCCCGCGGCCGGCTACGGGCTTCCCCCAAGAAACGCACAAAATCTTGTTCCGATCGGAACAAGATTTTGTGCGTTCCCTCCGTAGCCCCCCTGCGCAGGCCGGACCGAAAAGACGCCGGCGGGTGAATTCGCGCTTGCCGCCGTCCTGCCGGAGTGGACGCTGCGACCCGCCCCCTGCGCCACCTACCCCACGCAAACCCGTAACCTTAAGGATACGTTATGCGTCAGCGCACGAACTCCCCCGAGGGCTTCACCCTCGTCGAACTCCTGACCGTGATCGCGATCATCGGCGTGCTCGCCGCCATCCTCATCCCCGTCGTGGGGAAGGTCCGCGAGAACGCCCAGCGCGCCTCCGATCTCGCCAACATCCGCAGCATCGGCCAGGCCGCCCTCGTCTACGCCCAGGAGCACAACGGCAGCCTGCCGGCGACCAACCTCCCCGCCGCCGCCGGCACCACCGGCTTCGTCCCCATCGGCACCGCGGCCACCACGACGCTATATTCCTACGCCGCCGCGCTCGCCCTCTCCGGCGGACTCAACAACGGCGCCGTCTGGGTCTCCCCGGCCGACCTCACCGGCACCCAGGGACTGGGCAACATCCTCGGCAACGGCCAGCCGCGCGATTTCGCCGCGGATACACCGGCCTTCAACGGCGCCATCCTCAGTTTCCAGGCCTTCAGCGGCCTGCGCACCTCCATGGGGGCCAACACCCCCGTCGTCTGGACCCGCGGTCTCGCCGCCGCCACCGGCGCCTGGGACGCCAACCGCCAAAACTCCGTCTACGGCGCCGATGGCGGCCACGTCTTCTTCATGGGCGGCCACGTCCAGTTCTTCGACAACCTCGGAGCCGACGACGCCAACGGTCGCCTCATCGCCTCCAGCGGGACGCGTACCCGCCAGCTCCTGACAACCGCCCCCGTCTTCACCGGCCCCGCCGCCTGGCAGACCCCCCGCGTGCTCTCGGCCACCGGCGCCGGCACCGGTCCGGGACTCGCCCACGACACCGCCGCCACCGGCTCGCTCTGACAACCTTCCCCACGAACCAGCCCCCGCGAAGGGCCTCCGCCACCCATCGGCGGAGGCCCTTTTTCGTTTCGCCGCCCCCACGCCGCGCCACCTACCTTCGCACCCGAATGCCGCTCTCCCCGTCCGCCACCCGCGCCCTGCTCGAACAACTCGGCCACCGGCCCAACCGCCAGCTCGGGCAGAACTTCCTCATCGACGGCAACATCGTGCGCAAATCCCTCGAACTCGCCGCCGTGCGTCCTGGCGACCGGGTCGTCGAGATCGGCCCCGGCCTCGGCACGCTCACCAGCGAACTGCTCGCCGCGGGCGCCGAGGTCTGGGCCGTCGAGTTCGACCCGCGCCTCCACGCCCACCTCGCGGCCACCGTCGTGCCCGTGGCCGCCGGCCGGCTGCACCTGCTCCATGGCGACGCCGTCGAGCATCCACTCGCCGGCTACGATACCGCGCTCGGCGACTTCAAAATCGTCGCGAATCTCCCCTACGCCATTTCTACCCCGTGGTTCGACGGCGTGCTTTCCCGCCCGCTGCCCGAGCGCACCGTGCTCATGGTCCAACGCGAGGCCGCCGACCGTTTCCTCGCCGCCCCGGGCACGAAGAGCTTCGGCGCCATCTCCATCTTCCTCCAGTCCGCCTTCGCGGCTGCCCCGGGCCACGCCGTCAGCCGCAACTGTTTCTACCCCGCGCCCGACATCGACTCCTACCTGCTCAACCTCCAGCGCCGCCCCGAGCCGTTCCTCTTCCGCGACGCCACACGCCAGCTCATCCGCGCCTGTTTCCAGCAGCGCCGCAAACAGATCGGTACCCTCCTGCGCCGCCACGCCCCCGCCGCGGTCGAACCCTGGGGCGCCACGCTCGCCGCCGCCGGCCTCGATCTCCAGGCCCGCCCCGAGCAGATCCCCACCGCCCTCTGGCAACAACTCGACCGCCTGCCGCAGGCGCACTAGCCGCCCATGCCCGCGGGCCTCCGTGTTCAGAATTTGCGTGGCGAGAATAGTGTGGATACGGTTCTGCCGCCTCCGCGCCCCCCGCCCAACCCCGGCGTGTCCCATGCCCCTCGACTTCCCGCCTCCACCAGCCCCAACAAAACCTGCCGGCACCCACTTCGCCCCCGCCGAGCGGCTCGATGACACCCATCTACAGGAGGAGCTGCGCGCCGTCGGCGGGCACCCGCTGCTCGACACCCTCCTGATCGCCACCGGCTCCTTGCTGGCCGTGCTCAACGAGCACCGCCAAATCCTCGCACTCAACGAGCGCCTGCTCGCCTTCCTTGGCCTCGGGTCGGCGGAAACAGTGCTCGGGTTACGCCTGGGCGAGGCGCTCGCCTGTCCCCACTCCGAGGAGATGGCGGGCGGATGCGGCACCAGCCGGTTCTGCCGCACCTGCGGCGCAGCCATCGCCCAAGTCGCGGCGCTCGAACACCGGCAGACCGCCGAGCGAATCTGCTGTCTCGAAGTCACGCATGCGGGTGTTCCGTCCGACCTTTTCCTGCGCGTTCGCGTAACCCCGTTCGCCATCGAGGATCGCCAACTGCTCCTGCTCTTCATCGAGGACATCACGCAACAGCAACAGGCGGCCCTGATCGAGCGCGCCTTCCAGCACGACCTCGCCAACACGCTCGCCAGCCTGCTGGGGGCGAGCGAGATGCTGATCGCCGACACCCGAACCAGCCAAGCCACCGACGCCGTCGAAGTCCATCGCCTCGTCCGGCGCGTCGTGCGCGAGATCGACCTCCAGCGCAAACTCGCCTCCGCCAACCACGCGGAGCTCCGCGCCGCCGCCCGCCCGCTGCGCCTCGGCACCCTCGGCGCCGAACTGCGCGACGTGCTCGTCCACCATCCCTCCTCCACCGGCAAGCGCACCGTGTTCCGGTTCACCGCCGAGGACTTCGAGTTCGTCTCCGACGCCACACTCCTGCTACGCGTGCTCGGCAACATGGCGATCAACGCGCTGGAGGCGACCCCAGTCGGCGGAGAGATACAGATTCAGTGCGACCCCGGCCCCGGCGGCATCGACTTCGCCGTCTGGAACCAGACCCCGATCCCGCCGGAGGTCGCCTTGCGCATCTTCCAGCGCAACTTCAGCACCAAGGGCACGTTCGGCCGCGGTCTCGGCACATTCTCGATGAAGCTCATCGGCGAACGTCTCCTCGGCGGGCGGGTGTCGTTCGACTCCGCTCCCGGAGCGGGCACCACCTTCCGTTTTCGCCTGCCGCTGTGAGGCGAACGATCGGCGCGCCGGATGAAACCCCGCACCGGGCCCGCGGTCGAAACCGGCTCCATCCTTGCCTCGCACCGCCGTTCCGCACACACCGTCCGACCCGATGACGATTCTCCTTCGTGCCCTCTCCGCCCTGCTGATCGTCGGCACCGCCCTCGCCGCGAAGCCCTCCCCCGCCCCGCTCGAAGAGGCGGCGCCCGCCGCGGTACCGAAGCTCCTCGGCCGGATCGAGGGCGACCGCTACATCGCGCCCGGCGAGGCGTATTCAGTCCCGGTTCCTGTCCTTCACGGCGACAACGCCACCATCATGGACAACGGCGAAATCGTCGTCTTCAAGGACAAGGTCGCCACCCTGCTCACGATCGCCGCCTTCCCCATGCCCCCGGTGGCACGCTGGGAGTTTGAGACCACGCCGCCGAAAGACTACCTGATCGCCTTTTTCCGCGACAACATCCTGCGCGACTACGTCCGCGAGTTTCCCGGCTCCACGATCGAGAGCGCCCGTTTCCTGCCCGACATCTTCGGCGGTGCGATGGTGGCTTTCACCCTCCTGCCGGGCGGCTCCGTCTTCCCTCCGGCCACCCCGCATGCGCCCACGGCACCGGCCCTCGTCGCGAAACGCGGGCATTTCGTCTTCGTCCGCGAAGGCCGGATCTTCGTCCTCGCCGTCGAACTGGCGGAACGGATCACCCGCACCACGGACACCGCGCTTACGACGGCCGAGGAGGACCAGGTGCTTTTCGACCGCCTCATCACCGTGCTCGCGGCGCTGCGCTTCGGCCAGGACGCCGTCGCCGCCCCCGCCGCCGCCGCGTCGTCGCAGACTCCCGCGGAGGATTGAGCAGCCGGGCCGGCAGGACTCCGCCCATGCTCGAACCGCCGCCTCAATACCGGGGCCGAACACCTGTGTTCGCCGAGGCCACCACACTGACCTCGATCGGGCCCGATCAACTCGGCCGCGAGGCATGGCTCGAGCCGAACACCGCACGGGCTTGGCAATCCATGCAGGCCGCCGCTGCCGCCGCGGGGGTCACGCTATGGGTGGTATCCGCCTTTCGGAGTATCGCACGGCAGGAGGAGATCGTGGCGGGCAAACTCCGGCGCGGACTATCCTGGGAGCAGATACTCAAGGTCAGCGCCTACCCCGGATTCAGCGAACACCACACCGGCACCGCCATCGACATCGCCACACCCGATTGTCCATGCCTCGTCGAGGAGTTCGAGGCCACGGCCGCCTTCCGTTGGCTCGACCGCCACGCGATCGGTTTCGGTTTCGCGCTTTCCTATCCCCGCGGCAACCCGCACGACGTCGCCTACGAGCCATGGCATTGGAGATGGCACGACGGACTGGGCCAGCCGTAGTCCAGTGGCCTCGCCGGATGTGCCGTTGAAGCCGGTGCGGTTGCGAATCCGCCCGTTCCGCCAAACCTCCGCCGATCCCATCCACGATGCACCCGAACACCTCCTCCCTCTCCCGCCGCGACGCCCTGCGCTACCTCGGGCTCGCCGGCGCCGCCGCCCTTCTGCCCTCCTTCGCCACCCGCTCCGCCGCCGCAGCGCCGGCCCCGGAGGCGAGCTCCGGCCCCACCGCGCTTCCCGATCTCGCCGGCGAACAGCCCGGCTACTGCCGCTTCAAGATCGGCGACTTCGACGCCGTCGCCCTCGACGACGGCGGCTTCGGCGGACCGCTCGACCAGGCGCCCTGGCCGAAGGCCGACCGCGCGCAACTCACCGCCGCGCTCGCCACCGCGTTCCTGCCTGCCGACCGGTTCTCGATCCCCATCAACGTCCTGCTCGTGCGCATGGGCGCCGAACTCGTCCTCGTCGACACCGGCTGCGGTCCGCTCCACGGCCCGACCAACGGCAAACTCCGCCAACGGCTCGCCGCCATCGGGGTGCAGCCCGAGCAGATCACCGCCGTCATCCTCACCCACGCCCACGGGGACCACTTCGGCGGACTCCTCGACCCGGATACGAAGGCCCCGGTCTTCGCCCGCGCCCGGCATTTCATCCACCGCCGGGAGTTCGAGTTCTGGACCGGTTCCGCCCCCGACCTCTCCACCTCCGGCGTCCCGGCGGAGGCCCGCGCCGGGGCCATCGCCCGCGCGCAGGAATACCTCAACGCGCTCCGCTCCCGGTGGCAGTTCATCGTTCCCGGCGACCGGTTGATCGACGGGCTCGAGATCATCGACGCCCCGGGCCACACCCCCGGCCACATCGCGCTCCAATTCTCTTCGGGGAACACCCAGTTGCTCCACTTCGTGGACACACTGCACCATCACGCGATCTCCTTCGCCCATCCCGACGTGCCGATCGCGTTCGACGTGCAGCCCGACCTCGGCAGCGCAACGCGCCGCCGCCTGCTCGACCGCGCCGCCGCCGACCGCACCCGCCTGTTCGGCGCGCACATGCCCTTCCCGGCGCTCGGCCATGTCCGCAAGGTCGGCGAAGGGTACGAGCACGTCATCGAACCTTGGCCGACTCTTTGACCGGGCCGCAGCGCCGGCCCCGCAATCGGCGCTCAAGTTACCGCCCCGGAGGGCCGTTGTAGGCGGAGCTGTCACCGTCCGCCATGACTTCGGCCCTCCATTTCGCCCTGCTGGTCCTCGCCTGCACCACGACCGCGCTGGCCGGCGTGCCTGTCGATCCGCCGGCACCCTACCGGGCCAAGCTGCCCCGTTTCACCGTGGAACAGTTCGGCACCTCCGCCGCCGCGGATCTGCTGGTCGAAACCAACGCCTACGGTTTCGTGACTCGTGCCGAAGTGAAGTCCGCCTCCCGGGCCGATTTCGGCGAGGCCTGCCTGGCGGCGGTCCGCCAATGGCGGTACGCACCTGCCCGCAGCTACGGCATGCCCACACCGGCGAAGTTCATCCAGCCCTTCCGCCTCACCGCCGGCGCGGTCGCCTCCGAGCGCAGAACACCGGTCGCCCCGCCGGCACCGGAGGCATCAGTCTCCGCCGCCGCACCACAGGATTAGCTGCCGGCACACTCCGGACAAACCGGCCCCACGTCCGGGATTTCAGTGGCGGCCCGCACGCGCGATCCGCTCCAGCCCGGCCTCGAACGCCCCGAGCACCGTCGACTGCCGGAACCGGCCGACCCACGCCAGCCCGTTGCGGCCCCACTCCGTGAGCTGGCCCTCACCGGCGGTCGCCATCGCCGCCGCCGCGCGCGCCACCCCCGCCGGATCGTCGGGCTCGGCCACGAGGCCGAATCCGCCCTCCTCGACCGCCCGCGCCAGCTCGCTCCCGCGGTCGGCCACCGCGAGCACCGGCTTCGCCCGCCCCAGCGCCGTGAGCAGCTTGCTCGGAAAGAAGAACTGCCCGGAGCCCTTCTGCTGGGTGATCACGCAGGCGTCCGCGGCGATCAGCATCTCCGCGAACGTCTCCTCGGGCTGGAGCGGCAGGAACCGCATCGCGCCAGTCGCCTGCCGGGCCGCCGCCTCCACCAGCGCCGCCTTGCCCGCGCCGTCCCCGGCCACGATCCAACACGGCACCGGTCCGTTTGCCGGCTGCGCTGCGGCCGCCTCTACCAGCACACCCAGCCCCTGCTTCATCCCGATGTTGCCCGAGTACACCAGCAGGAACGCCTCCGGCGGCGTGCCGTGCCGCGCCGCAAACGCCCGGCGGGCGGCCGCCCGCTCCGGCGCCGTCGCCCCCCCCGGCAGCGTATCCGCCACCCAGTTCGGGAAGAACACCCGCCGCCCCTCCTCCACGCCCTTCGCTTGGAACGCCGCCAACATCCCGTCCGAGATCCCCGACACCGCCGCGGCCTTGCGGTAGGCAAGGCGCTCCAGCGCATAAAGCAGCCGCGTGAACCGCCCCGGTCGCAACATCCCCAGCCCCACCGCGGCGTCCGGCTGCAGGTCCTGCACATGGAAGACGAACGGGCGTCGCCACAGCCGGGACACCACCCACGCCGGCACGCCCGCCGCCAACGGCGGCGACACCACCACCAGGACATCCGGCGGGCGCAGCAACACCATCCGCAGCAGCGACGTCGCCAGGAAACTCGCCTCGTGCACGATGCGGCGTGCCGCCGTCACCCGCCGCGGCACGTAGTGCCAACAGCGCCGCACCGCGACCCCCGTCGTCCGCTCGGTCCGGTACCCGCACCAGCGATCCTCCCGGCGTTTGCGCCACTCCGGGTAGTACGGGAACGTCGTCACCATCTCGACCTCGTGGCCGCGCCACGCCAGCCACTCGGCCAGCCCGGTGTTGAACGGCGCGATGCCCGTCGGCTCCGGCGCATAATTGATTCCCCAGATGATGATGCGCATCGTTGTGCGCGCCATGTTGGCGGCGCGCGCGCCGGCGTCAACGAGCCGGCCCGCCGCGCCCTCGTATCCGGGAAACCCCTAGGCGCCGCCCCTTGACTTCCCCCCGCTCCCGCCAACGCTCTCCCTGATCCCGCGCCGGCCCGGGCCCCGCCCATCCGCGCGCAGCCCGTTGGCCTCCGTTCCTCCCCCGCCCGGGGCATTCCAGTCGCCGCCTCCCTCCGATGAAACTGACGAAGAAAACCCTCCTCGTTTCCCTCGCGGTCGCCCTCCCGATCGTCTTGGGCGGTGGATACCTGTTCGCCAAGAAGGTCGCCTGGCCGCGCTACAAGCAGTACCGGGCCGCCAGTTTCGAGCGCAGCGCCCGCACCCTCCTCGACCAGGGCGACCTCGAGAATGCGCTGCTCTTCGTCCGCAAGAACCTCGCCGCCAACCAGCAGAACGTCTCCAGCTGGCGGCTTGCCGCCGAGATCGCCGAGAAACGCGACGACCCCAACGCGCTCTTCTATCTCCAGCGCCTGCTCACCCTCGATCCGACCCTCGAGAACCGGCTGCGGCTGCTGCGCCGGGCACTCGTCCTGCGCGCCGACGCCGTCGCCACCCGCGCCGTCGACCAGGCCGGGGCCGAGGCCCGCGACTCCGCCGAGTTCCACGAGCTCGCCGCCCAAGTGTGCCTGCGCAATGGCGACTTCATCCAGGCCAAGTTCCACCTCATCACCCTCTGCGAGCTGCGGCCCGACAACCGCGCCGCCCGCCTCGAGCTGGCGCAGATCCGTCTCGCCGAGGCCCCCGCCGACCACCGCGCCGAGGTGCGGGCCGAGATCCGCACCCTCGCCGGGGACCCCGCGCTACGCGCCCGCGCCCTCACCCTGCTCCTCACCGACACGATGCAACACAAGCAGGAGGGCGAGGTCGGGGAGCTGCTCGCCCTGCTCCGGCGGGAGCCGGCCCTCACCGTCGCCCAGGTTGTCGTCCTGGCCGAGGCGGTGCGCCGCTACGAGCCCGACAACTTCCCCGCCGCCGTCCAGCAGCTCCAGGCGCTCGCCGGCAACGACCCGGCCGACATCGCCCGCGTCGGCCAGTATCTAATTTCGACTGACAAGGCAGCCGAGGCCAAGGCGTGGCTGTCCGCCATCCCGGCACCGACGTCGGAGGCAGTGCTTGTCCAGTTCGCGCTGGCCGAGGCGCGGATCACCCTGCGCGAGTGGGCCGAGGTCGAGTCCTCCCTCAAGGACCGCCAATGGAAGGACTTCGATTTCGAGCGCCTCGTGATGATCGCGATCGCCCAACGCGAGCGCGGCAACCTCGCCGCCTTCGGCGAGACCTGGCGACTCTCCCTCACCCAGGCCGGCACCAGCCCCGCCCGCCTCGAGCGCCTCCTCGCCCACACCACCCGCTGGGGCTGGGTCGAGCAGCGCATCGAGGTGCTCTGGCGCCTCTTCCAACAGACCCCCTCCGACCCCAAGGTGCAGCGCCAGCTCTTCGCCTACGAGCGCGCCCAGGGCAACACCGCCAACCTCAACCGCCTCTTCGCCCGCCTGCTCGAGGCCGGCCCGGGCGACGCGGTGGCCAAGAACAACTACGCCTACACTGCCCTGCTCCTCGGCGCCAACACCGCCCGGGCCGCGGCGCTCGCCCGCGAGATCTACACCGCCGATCCCAAGAACCCCTACTACGCCACCACCCACGCCCTCGCGTTGCTGCGCTCCGGCCACCCCGACCAGGCCCGCGCCCTGCTCGCCGCATTCGACTCCCTCCAATTCTGGCAGCCCGAACGCCTCGTCATCCAGGCCGCCGTGCTCGCCGCCAACGGCAGCCACGAGGAGGCCGACGTCCTCCTCGCCACAGTCGACGACCGCCGGCTGCTCCCGGAGGAGAAGCGCATCGCCACCGACACCCGCACGGCAATCGACCGCCACCGCGCCAGCACCGCCCGGACCTCCGCCATCACCGAGACGGTCGCCTCCCGCCGCCAGGCTACCGCCGCCAAGAGCCTGCTGGCCCTGCTCCCCGAAACCCTGCGCGCCACCCCCTCGCTCCCGATGGAGCTCGCCGACTCCCTCTATGCCAGCGACGACTTTCAGGCGCTGGCGAAGGAGCTCGGCTCCGCGCCCTGGGAGAATCGCGACTTCCTTCGCCTCGCCCTTCTCGCCTACGCCCAGCGACGCCTCGACCGCCTCGGCGACTCCCGCAACACTTGGCGCATGGCCATCAATTCCGTCGGCACCCGCCCGGACCTGCAACGCGTGCTCGCCACGCTCGCCGGCACGTGGAACTGGGAGGAGGAGCGGATGGACCTGCTCGCCCGCATCCTCCAACGCGACTCCGCCGACCAAGCCGCACTGGACGAAGTCGCCGGCTACTACGCCCGCCTCCACCGCACCACCGATCTGGCCCGCGTCTACGAAGCGGCCAACCGCGCCACCAACGCCACGACGGGCAACCGCGCCCGGTTCGCCTACTACAGCCTCCTCGCCGGCATCAACACCACCGAGGCGCACGTCGCGGCCAAGGCGGCCTTCGACCAGAACCCCTCCGACCTTTTCGCCGCGCGCGCCTTGGCCCTCTCCCTCTGGCGACAGGGCCAGGCCCGCGCCGGCCTCCAAATCCTCGGCAACCCCGCAGTTCGGATGTCCCCCGAGATCGACCTCTCGCTGGTGCTCGCACTGCTCCACGATGCGGCCGGCGAGATCGACAATGCCCGCAAGTACCTCGCCGGCTTCTCCGCCGGCGACGCGCTCCCGGAGGAAAAGCTTCTGGCCGACACGCTCGCCCGCAAACTCGCCTCGTCGAGTTGAGGCGCCGCCGGGCACCGTCCGCGCAGTTCCGCCACTCCCGCCGAGTCGAGCGCGGGGACGCGGGAGGGCAAGCGCTCCCCGCATTGCGCACACACGCCCCGACGCGCAGCCCGGAGTCGTGGGGCACGCGCCACCGCCAGCGTTCGGGCGCCTGCGCGCATTCTCGGCCAAACACGTTCCACGCGGCTCCCGAAACCTGCGGTCTCACCACGCCAGGGGAGTACCGAAACACTCCCACGAGCCGCGCCCCCCTGAGCGAGTCGCAGCCACACAAGCTGGCCGCGACTCCATGATTGTCCTCACACCGCGGAAATCTCGCCGGGGCAGGGCGGCTACAGACTTCCCTGATCAACCGTAAGTGTTTCCCCGATTTCAAGGATCGGGTTTCTGGGCATAGGGTCGTAAAAACTGTGTCAAACACGACTGGGAACTGGTTCATCGATTGCGCCATTTTCGGGGCTGATACTTACCAAGGTCCAATCGCCGATTTCCTTGATTCACCCGATTCCATGATACGCACCGATTCCACGTCGCGATTCCCTTCGCCGGCCATGCCGGGATTCGGTGCGGCGCGCCGGCCGCTCCCCAACCGAGCGATCCGCTGCGCCGGGGAGGCCTCATGAGCACGGAATCGCCACTCCGCTGGTACTGCCTGCGTGCCCGCCTCAAGCGCGAGCACTTCGCTGCGATCCAGCTGGCCGAGCGCACCGGCGTCGAGACCTTCGCCCCGCGTTTGGCCATCCGCCGGCCCCGCGTGACCGGGGGAGTCGTGATCGCCACCGAAGCGCTCTTCCCTGGTTACCTGTTCGCCCGCTTCCGCCTGCCCAACGACTCGCGATTCGTGCTCAGCACGCCCGACGTCACCGGTTTGGTCCACTTCGGGGACCACACACCCGCAGTGCCGGAACCGTTGATCGCACTCCTACGCACCCACGCCACCGGAAAGCAACCTTGCGTGCCCGTGCTCGCTCCCGGCGACTGGATCGAAGTCCTCACCGGCTGCCTCGCCGGGAGCCAGGGCCGCATCGTCAGCTTCGACTCCGGCCGCAGCCGCGCCTGGGTGCTCCTCGCTTTGCTCGGCCAAGATCTTCGCATCTGCCTGCCGACCGATGCCCTGCAGCGCACCGGGCCGGCCTCCCTCGACTTTCCTCCGGAACTCCTGGCGCCCTGCGGTTAGCCCGCCGCCACGAGTCCCGGACTCGCATGATCACCATCCGCCCCCTCCGCTCCCGGGGCTCGCACGCGGCAAGGCCGATCTCCCGGCCTGCCGCCAAGGGCGGTAGCTTGCCCTCCCGCGATCAGCGACTCCGCCACCCGATCGCCGCCCGACCCACCACCCCATGATCACCACGGTCACCGGAAAACATCAGATCACAATCCCCGCGAAGCTGGCCGCCGCGATGGGCATCGTCCCCGGCAGCCGCCTCGAGTGGCAAGCCACCAACCAACCCGCGCTCATCCGCGTGCGCGTCCTGCCCGACCGCAAGGCCATCGCCAACGGCCTGCTCGGGGCCGGCCGGCCCTACCTGGGCGCCACAACCGCCCCGAACTCCCCCAAGCCCACCCGATGATCACCCACGTTTTCGACACCTCGGCCATCCTCGCCCACTATTTCCACGAGCCCGGCGCCGAGCAGGTCAACGCCCTCCTAGCCGACAACGCCGTCGAGGTCGGCGTGCCCGCCATCGCGCTCATCGAGCTGAAGACCCGGCTCGCCTCCTCCGTCCACGACCCCGCCGAGGCCAGCCGCGCCTTCCATCTCTACGCCGAGGAGCTGATCTCCGCCATTCCGGTCACCCGCGAGATCGTCGGCCGCGCCGAGGAGATCATCCAGCAGGCCGGCAACACCTTGACCCTGCTCGAGGCCATCGCCGCCGCCACCGCCCAGAGCGAGCGCGCCGTCCTCGTGCACCGCGACGCCAACTTCGCCCGCCTTCCCGCCGGGCTCCTCGAGCAATACGCCCTGCCCTTGGATAACTGATACTGGCCACATCCGCCCATGCCCAACCTTCGCCGCCTCCTCCTCGCCCTGCTCTCCTGCACCCTCGCCGTCGGCGTCCCCGCCCAGTCGGCCGGCGAACCCGTTGCCGCCGACCCCGCCGGCACCAAGACCGACCCCGCCTACAAGTTCGTTGTCGGCGATCTCGTCGCCATCTCGGTCTTCGGCGAGAGCGAGCTCTCCATCGCCCAGAAGATCGACACCCTCGGTCGTGTCCGCCTCGCCCTGGTTGGCGACATCGAACTGGCCGGCCGCAGTGTGCGCGAAGCCGAGCGCCTCATCGAGCAGCTCTACATCGAGCAGCGCATTCTCCGCAAACCGATGGTCAACATCTCCGTCCAGGCCTACGCGGTCCGCGACATCGCCATCCTCGGTGCCGTACGCGCCCCCGGGCGTATGGCGTTTCCACCGGAGAAGAGCGCGCTCGACATCACCGACGTCGTCACCCGCGCCGGGGGCTTCCTGCCCACCGCGAAATCCGACTCCGTGAAGATCACGCGCACCGACGCCCAGGGTCGCGAGACCACCATCGAACTCGATGTCGAATCGATGCTCACCCGCCGCGGGGTCGGCACCACCACGGCCAAGACCTATCTCATCTATCCCGGCGACCGCATCTGGGTCCCCGAACGCCTCTTCTGAGCGCGGCCCGACCGCCGCACCCGCTCCACCCGAACTCCGGAATCCATTTCTCGCCGTGTCCACCTCCAACAACCAAGTCCCGCGTCGCACCGGCGCCCCCACCGCCCGCACCGCCCCCGCCACCACCCTGTCGGGCGGCACCCTCTCGGTTCACCCCAAGGACCTCTGGCAAATGTTTCTTGAGCGCTGGTGGCTCGGCGCCGTCGTCGCCCTGCCCGTCGTCATCGTCTTCATCCTCCTCCAGCCCAAGCCCGAGATCGTCTACATGACGGAGGCCTCGTTGCTCTTCGAAACCCGTCAGAACCGAGTGCTGCCCGTGCAGGCCGTCGTCGACACCACCGTCACCCGCGACGTCGAGCTCAACGTCCATCTCGAGCAGATCCGCAGCCAGACGTTCATGGAGGCCCTCCAGGCCTCCTTCACCCCCGAGGAGGTCGAGCGGATCCAGCGCGCCTACCGCGACCCCGAGCGCCCCGCCGCCCCGCCGCCCTCGCTCGGCTCCCTCGTCCGCGCCCGCGTCTATGCCCGGAAGAATACGACCATCATGGGCATCGTCGTCTCCCATCGCGACCCCGAGATCGCCGCCCTCATCGCCAACCGCTACGCCCGCAAATACATCGACTTCAACATCGACCTCGCGATGACCGGCACCAACTCCGCCATCGTCTTCCTCCGTAACCAGGCCGAGGAGACCCGCAAGGAGGTCGAGGAGGCCGAACGCAACCTCCAGCAATACCGCGCCAAATACAACATGGCCGCGCTCGGCGAGAACCAGAACGTCGTCCTCAAGAAGGTCGGCTCCCTCGGCGAGTCCCTCGTCGGCGCCCAGCTCAACCTCGTCACCCTCCAGGCCCAGCTCGACAAGGTCGAGACCTACCTGCGCACCGGCCGCGACCTCGAGGAGGTCTCCTTCGTCAACAGCTTCGGCAGCATCGGCGCCACCCGCGCCCAGATCGAGCAGCTGCTCGCCGGCCGCCAGATGCTCGCGGAGCGTTACCTCGAGGAGCATCCCAAGATGAAGGACAACGCGCTCGCCCTCGACATCGCGCGCAAGCGCCTCGCCGGCGACCTCGATCTGGCCATCGCCGACCTGCGCTCCCGCACCGCCTTCGCCAACGACTACGTCGCCAAGCTCAAGAGCGAGCTCGCCGCCGCCGAGAACGAGGCCCGTTCCCTCGACCAGATCTCCGTCGACTACAAGTTCCTCGAGCAGCACGCCCGCACCAAGCAGGACACCTACCGGGCCATCATGAACCGGCTCAACGACGCCAACATCTCCGCCCAGATGGAGAACACCAACATCAAGATCTTCGACCGCGCCTACATCCCCAGCACCCCCATCAACCGCTCCAAGAGCCAGATCGCCGCCAAGGCCGCCGCCCTCGGCCTGTTCCTCCTCTTCGGCCTCCCCATCGGCGTCGGATTCCTCGATACGCGCATCAAGTCCACCACCGACGTCGAGGACAAGCTCGGCTCCCACCTCCTCGCCGCCGTCCGCCTCTTCAAGAACATCCCCGCCCACCAGCACGCCACCGTCTTCCGCGACGCCGTCGACGACTCCCTCACCGAGGTCTACCGCGGCCTCTACAGCGAGATCGAGCTGCGCAGCGACATCCCCACCCCGAAGGTCCTCCTCGTGAGCAGCTCCGTCCCCGGCGAGGGCAAGAGCGTCACCTCGGCCAACCTCGCCGCCGTCTTCGCCTCCCACGGCCGCCGCACCGTCATCGTCGACTGCGACTTCCGCCGCCCCTCCCTGCACCGCCTCTTCGGCCTGCCCAACGACCGCGGCGTCCTGCGCTGGATCCAGTCCCACCAGCTCGCCGACATCGCCGCCGCCACCGAGGAGGACCTCGGCATCCACCTGCTCTCCCCCAACCTCCACCTGCTCACCGCCGGCGGCGCCGTGAAGAAGCCCACCGAGATCATCGAACGCCTCGTCGAGTCCCCGCTGATCGAGCGCCTCAAACGCTCCTTCGACCTGGTCATCCTCGACACCCCGCCGGCCTCCGTCTTCCCCGATGCGCTCCTGCTCGCCCGGCACGCCGCCGAGATCGTCTACATCACCCGGTTCAAGACCGTGCGCCGCCGCATCGTGAAGAAGACCCTCGCGAAGTTCGACAACACCGGCGCCTACGTGCTCGGCATCGTCCTCAACCAGCTCCCCCACTCCCGCGTGCTCAGCTACGGCTACGAGGGCTACGGCGCCTATCAGAAGGAATACTACAAGGCCTACGGCGGCGAGGAGACCACGCCCACCGCCTGAGCCCGCAGCCGCAGCCCGCCGCCCCTCCTCCACCTCCCGCCGCCTCCTCCGATGTCCACCCCCGCCACCCCGGTCTCCGCGCCCCTCCGTGTCCGCTCCGATCTGCTCGTGGCCGCCCTCGGGCTGGGCGCCCTCTGGCTGCTCGTCTGGAGCCAGCAGAGCCTCGAATGGCGGGTGAATCCACTGTACAGCTA
This sequence comes from Verrucomicrobiota bacterium, assembly GCA_023457035.1. Lineage (GTDB taxonomy): Bacteria > Verrucomicrobiota > Verrucomicrobiia > Opitutales > Opitutaceae > CAJCBL01. The sequence continues at coordinate 2,648 of JAEWNN010000013.1, read as the reverse complement.
CGGCTGGGCCATCCCGGTCCTCGCCGCCTACCTCTTCGCCGAGCGGCTGCGCGATGCCGCGCCCCCCCGCCCCCGGGCCCGCGGTTGGATCCCCGCCGTGGTGCTTACCGGCGTCGCCCTCGCGCTCGTGCCCCTGCGCGTCGTCCACGAGGCAAACCCCGACTGGGTCCGGATCAACTGGTACATGGCGGCGGCCGCCCTCGGCTCGACCGCCGCGGTCCTCGCCGCCTGGGGCGGCTGGCGCTGGCTCTGGCACTTCGCCTTCCCGCTGGGCTTCACCCTCACCGCCCTGCCCTGGCCCGTCTGGGCCGAAGAGGCCTTCACCCAGGGCCTCATGCAGCTCAACACCCTCTGCAGCGCCGAGGGCCTCTCGCTGTGCGGCATCCCCGCCCTCGCCCAAGGCAACACCATCGCGATCGGCCGCACCGTCGTCGACGTCGAGGAGGCTTGCAGTGGTATCCGGTCTCTCCAGACTGCGTTCATGATGTCGCTCTTCCTGGGCGAGTTCTACCGGCTGCGGCTGCTTCGCCGGGTCGTGCTCGTCGCCGCGAGCTTCGTCGTCGCCTTCCTGCTCAACATGGCGCGCACGATCACCCTCACCTATGTCGCCGGCCGCGACGGCTCCGAAGCCCTCGCACGTTGGCACGACCCGATGGGCAACGCCGTCATGATCGGTTGCATCGTCGGCCTGTGGGCGCTCGCCGCCCTCGTCGCCCGCGGCAACCGCCCCCGCGCCCTCGCCGGCGGGCCCGGCACCTCCCTGCTCGCCGCCCCGCGCCTCGCGCTCACCCCCTTCCTCGTCCTGCTCGCCGGGCTCGGCACCGGCGAGGTCGTCACCCGCGCCTGGTACAGCTACCACGAGGCGAAGCTCCCGCCCCCCCTGCGTTGGGACATCGCCTGGCCCTCCGTGCCCGACTTCACCTCCACCGAGTTCGACGAGCGCACCGTCAAGCTGCTCAAGTTCACCACCGGCAACCGCGGCTCCTGGACCGACACCGCCGGCGTGCGCTGGAGCGGCTTCTTCCTGCGCTGGGATCCGGGCCGCGTCTCCAAGTTCCTCGCCGGCTCCCACTACCCGACCGTCTGCTTCCCCGCCGCCGGCCTCGATCTCGTCGACAACCGCGGCGTCCTGCCCGTCCAGGTCGGCGACCTCGTCATCCCCTTCCGCACCTACGTCTTCAAACGCCACCGCGACCGATTCTACGTCTTCCACGGCCTCGTGGAGGAACGTCCGTCGGTCAGCGACGAACGCCTCGAATACCGCCAGGTCGCCGCCGACGAGCGCATCGCCTCCGTGCTCGCCGGCAACCGCAACCTCGGCCAACGCGTCGTCGCCTTCACCCTCTCCGGGGAACTCCACGACTACGACGACGCCGTCGCCGCCCTCCGGCGCGCCCTTCCCCAGCTCATTCGGTTCGAAAACGTCCAACCATGAAAACTGCCCCGTCGTTTGCCCTGCTCCCGGCCGCGCTCCTCGCGTCGACCCTCGCGTTCCCCTCCACCTCGTTCGCCTTCGCCGAGATCGCCCGCGGCGCCCTCACCCTCACCACCACCGGGCGCGTGGCCCACGACTCCAACCTCTCCGGCAACGCCGCCGAGCTCAGCGACACGATCTTCACCCTCGCCCCCACCCTCGAGTACTCGCGCGAGGCCGGTCTCGGCTCCATCAACGCCTCCCTCGGCGTCGCCATCAACCGTTACGTCGACCTCTCCGACTTCGACTCCGAGGACATCTACGCCTCCGTGCGCATCGGCCTGCCCACCCCCGAGGGCGCCCGCGAGCAGGGTTCCTTCACCGCCGGCTACACCGACTCCACCGACATCAACGAGGACGTCGGCACCCGGATCCGCTCCAAGACCTGGAACGCCGGCTTCTCCGGCACCTTCCGCGCCGGCCCCCGCACCAACCTGCGCGCCAACTTCGCCTACAGCGACACCACCCGCGACGTCTTCTCCGACCGCGAACAGTGGTCGGCCGGCGTCGGCTTCGACTACTCCGACTTCCTCGGCGGTTTCGGCCTCCAGGGCGACTACCGCTACTCCGATACCCAGAGCACCCGCGTGCTCGGCCTCGCCGGAACCTCCATCGACCAGACCTCCCACCACGTCAGCAGCGGCCTGTTCTACCGTTTCGTCAACGGCCTGCGCGCCTCCGCCGATGTCGGCTACCGCTGGCTCGACCGCGGCGCGAGCGAGACGCTCTCCGGTAAAACTTCCTCGAACAGCGCCACCTTCGGCCTCCGCCTCGACGGCCCGTTCCTGCCGCCCGCCAAGTTCCCGAAACTGAAGAGCTCCTTCTCCCTCGGTATCCAACAGGGCCAGACCCTCGGCCTCAACGACAGCGGTTCCACCACCCTCGTCGGCGACCTCGGCCTCGCCTGGCAGGCCCGCGAACGCACCAGCTTCAGCGTCTCCGCCTCCCGCCGGCAGGATCTCGCCGTCACCAACCAGTCCACCGTCCGCAACACCGTCTCCCTCGGTGCCACGCAGCGCATCGGCGCCCGCACCAGCCTCACCGCCTCGGTCGGGCAGGAGTGGACCACCTACGGCGGCACCGGTCGCGACGACCGCCGCACCCGCGCCTCGCTCAACCTCGGCCACGCGTTCATCCGCGACTGGCAGGCCGGCGTCGGCTACGCGCTCACCCT